>DAOUTV010000043.1 GCA_030668505.1 Desulfobacterales bacterium
AGAAGACTGCGATTGGCTGCATTGACAACGGCCTCTGTATCCTGCTTCGTGATATCCCCCTGTATGAGTTCGAGTGCGGACGACCCGATCTTGACTTCCATGTTGTCAGACCTCCCGGTTCCAAGTTTGGACAACTTCTTGAAAGGCTTCTAAAAGTTCCCAGAATAGTCATAAAAAAAAGGCAGCCTATGATGGCTAACCTCTTTTATATTTCCTGTTGCGTCCGTAACACGGAGAAAATGGCAAGGGCTTCTTAAAACGTTGTCTACTCTTTCTCCCCGCCCTCTTTGGCTTCAGGGGCCTCCACATCTTCGGATACGGCCTCGGCTTCTTCATTGGCCTGCTTGCCTTCTAGCTCTGAGGGGACCTCTTTCTCCATTTCAGGCACGGTATCCTGCGCTGCCTTCTCAGCGGCTTCGGCCTTTTTCGGCTTTTCCTTTCCTTTTGCCTTCACAGGTACCTGCTTTTTCGCTTTGTCGACTCCCTTCTTCGCTGCCGCAGACTTCTTCTTTTTCCGTTCCTTCTTTTCTTTTGGAGCAATAAGCTCTACCAATGAAATGGGGGCTGCATCTCCTCGCCGTCTCCCCAGCTTAAAAACATTGGTGTAACCTCCGGCCCTGTCGCCGAAACAGCCCGGCGCTTCTTCGAAAAGTTTGTGAACCACTGTTTTGTCTCTCATCACTGCCAAGGCCTGCCGTCGTGCATGGAGATCACCTCTTTTGGCCAAGGTAATCATGCGGTCAGCCCAGCGCCTCAACTCCTTGGCTTTGGCATCCGTCGTCTGAATCCGGCCATGTTCGAAAAGGGAAGTCACCATGTTCCGGAACATAGCATTCCGATGGCTCCCTGTGCGGCCCAGCTTTTTTCCAGCTTTCTGGTGTCTCATGTATCGCTCTTTTCTCCTTCTTCTTCCTCTTCGGCGGGTGGCACAAAGCCCTCAAGCTTCACGCCAAGAGACAGTCCCATTTCGGCCAGAACTTCTTTAATCTCATTCAGGGATTTACGACCAAAATTTTTGGTCTTGAGCATCTCGGCCTCAGTTTTCAGGACCAACTCCCCAATATACTGGATGTTAGCATTCTTTAGGCAATTGGCAGAGCGAACCGAAAGCTCCAGTTCCTCGACACTCCGATAGAGGTTCTCGTTGATGGGCTTTTCCTCTTCTTCCGCTCCTTCAGGTTCAGGCTCAGGCTCTAATTCTTCATCAAAGTTGATAAAGACGTTCAACTGTTCTTTGAGTATCTTTGCCGCATATGCCACAGCGTCTTCCGGCACAACACTACTATCAGTCCATACTTCAAGGGTGAGCTTGTCATAATCGGTCTTTTGACCAACCCGCGCATTCCCGACCACATAGTTTACCCGCTTAATAGGTGAGAATACAGCATCTATCGGTATGGTGCCAATCGGATCGTTTTCATCTTTGTTCATGTCAGCCGGGACATAACCTTTGCCCGCCTTAGCCTTCATGCTCATATCTAGTTTTGCATCTTTTGACAGGGTTGCAATATGGTGCTCAGGGTTTAGTATCTCAATACCACCGTCAGTGAATATATCCCCCGCCTTAACCTCACATTCTCCAGAGGCTTCGATCCGAAGCTCGGTCGGCCCCGGATCAGACATTCGCAAGCGGACTTCTTTGAGATTCAAGATAATCTCGGACATGTCCTCAAGCACACCCGGTATGGCCGTAAATTCGTGCATGACGTTATCTGCCTTTACTGAGATAATGGCAGCCCCATGAAGTGAGGAAAGGAGGATTCTACGAAGCGCATTGCCGATGGTAATACCAAAACCCCTTTCAAGAGGCTCGCAGACAAACTTTGCGTAGGACGTAGTGTTTTCAGTAACCTCTATATCTCTCGATTTGATCAGCTCGCGCCAATTCATGTACATAAGATCATTTGATAACATTCTTTATCTCCAAATTTGCATTGTATTCCAACGGGCGTCTGAACCGACTTGCCGTACTCACTTTCATTACTTAGAATAAAGTTCCACTATTAATTGTTCCTGGATCGGCATCGTCAATTCTTCCCGGTTTGGATAGGCCTTAACCGTCCCCCTGTAATGTTGCTTTGAAAGTTCAAGCCATGCCGGTATACCGCGCCGCACCACAGCGTCCATAGCATCGGAAATGACGGCTATCTTTTGACTCTTCTCCCGCACCTCTATTACGTCACCTACTCTTACAAGGTAAGATGGAATATTCATTTTTTTGCCGTTGACCATGAAATGGTTATGGCGTACTAACTGCCTGCCCTGTGCTCTGGCATCAGCAAATCCCAAACGATAGACCACATTGTCCATGCGCCGTTCCAGAAAAATCAAAAGGTTGGTTCCGGTTATGCCTCGGGCACGTTCCGCTTTAGTGAATAAACCACGAAACTGGCCTTCCAGCAAACCATACATACGTTTGACTTTCTGCTTCTCGCGAAGTTGGATGCCGTAGTCGGAAACCTTTCGCCGTCGCCGCTGTCCGTGCTGACCTGGAGCATACCCTCTACGGTCAAAGGCACATTTGTCAGAAAAGCATCGATCTCCTTTTAAAAACATCTTCAGGTCTTCGCGGCGGCACAGCCTGCATACCGAACCGATATATCGTCCCAAAATAGTCCTCCTTTCACACCCTGCGCCGTTTGGGTGGACGACAGCCGTTGTGCGGATTTGGGGTAACGTCTTTGATCAAAACAACATTAAACCCTGTTGCCTGAAGGGCACGTAAAGCAGCCTCCCGGCCTGCACCCGGCCCCTTTACATAGACCTCAACATTTCTCATCCCGTGTTCCATGGCCTTCTTGGCGGCATCCGCCGCCGCTAGCTGGGCGGCAAAAGGGGTACTTTTCCGCGAACCCTTAAAACCCTGCGTCCCCGCACTGGACCATGCCACCACATTACCCACAGGATCAGTAATGGTCACGATAGTATTATTGAAGGTAGACTGGATATGGGCTATCCCGTTTGGGATGTTCTTCTTTTCTTTCTTTTTTCGAGAGGGCTTTGCCATGATGTGCGTATATTCCTCCTATCTTTTTCTCTTTTTTACAACACTGCGACGTGGCCCCTTCCGGGTCCTGGCGTTTGTGCTCGTTCGCTGCCCATGAACCGGAAGCGATTTTCGGTGCCTGAGACCACGGTAGCACCCCAGTTCCATTAGTCGCTTCACGTTCATAGATACTTCAGTGCGAAGCTCTCCTTCGACTTTGTAGCTGTTATCAATGATATTACGGATGGCCGCAACCTGGTCTTCGCCTAATTGATCGGTTTTTGTATCAAAATCAATTCCGGCCTCCCGTAATATCTTCCTCGATGTACCACGCCCTATCCCATAAATATATGTTAGGCCTATCTCGGCCCGTTTGTTTTTCGGCAAATCAACGCCTGCAATCCGTGCCAAAAGTTATCCCTCCCGTCAGTTTCGTTATTCGTCCGATGCACCATTCATTAACAGAGTGTCTAAAGCTAAAAGAGCAAAACCAATCTTAACACATAATTTCTTTACATTCTTAACTTTAGCTCACCTTAGGCACTTTAGACATTTTAGCTCACTTTCTTTCACGACTTATCCTTGCCTTTGCTTATGTCTCTTATTCTCGCAAATGACTCTCACAATCCCCTTACGACGAATAATCTTACACTTGCTGCACATCTTCTTAACCGATGACCTTACTTTCATCTTCTTCCCCCATTAATCGGTTCTTCTTTGGGCATTTATGCGCTCCCGTCTGTAGTACTCAAGACAACCGGCCCATCTTCTGTAATGGCAACGGAATGTTCAAAATGGGCCGACAAACTCCCATCTTTAGTTACTGTTGTCCATCCATCTTCTAAGGTCTCTACCTCATAGCTGCCGACATTAACCATTGGCTCAATAGCCAGAACCATGCCTGGTTTCAAACGAATCCCCAGGCCCGGCTTACCATAGTTAGGTACTTGAGGGTCCTCATGCAATGCCTTCCCTATCCCATGTCCTACAAATTGCCTGACAACCGAACACCTGGCTGCCTCCACATGACTCTGAATAGCATGGGAAATATCAGACAACCGTTTACCTGGCACTGCCTGCTCAATTCCTAAGAAAAGGGCCTTTTGGGTGGTTTCTATTAACTCCTGCGCAACATTCGATACCGTGCCCACAGGCACTGTAATGGCAGAATCCCCATAATAACCATTATATAAAATACCGAAATCCATGCTAAGTATATCCCCTTCCTCAAGGGGACTCATAGACGGAAAACCGTGGACAACTTGTTGGTTAACTGATGTACACAGGCTATACGGATAACCACGATATCCCTTAAAGGCAGGTTTGGCGTTTCTCGCAAGGGCCAGCTCCTCGGAAATCCTGTCCAGTGTGAACGTATCAGCGCCATGTTCGACTTTTTGTCGCAAAATTTCAAGGATCTCTGCAACAATGAAATTGCTCTGGCGGATCTTTTCAATCTCGCTGGGAGACTTTAAGATAACCATGTCAATGTCGTCCCCTAATGGCCCCTCCTTTTTTCATGAAACCCTCGTAGTGTCGAGCCAGCATGTGGCTCTCCATTTGACTGATAGTATCTATAGCCACACCCACTACGATCAAAAGGGCAGTACCACCGAAGTAAAAAGGAACGTTAAACTTGGCAATCAGTACCGTCGGCAATACACAAACCGTTGATACGTATATGGCCCCGCCAAAGGTTATGCGTGTAAGCACCCTGTCGATATAGTCGGCTGTGCGCTTGCCGGGTCTGATACCGGGAATATAGCCTCCGTGCTTTTTCATATTGTCAGCCACATCAACAGGGTTGAAAGTAACTGCAGTATAAAAATAACAGAAAAAAATGATAAAGCCGACAAACACAAGGTTGTATACTAAGCCTCCGGGTGCCATGGCCTGGGCAACGCTTTGCATCCACGGGACCGTTATGAAGTTGGCTACCGTGGCTGGAAACATAATGATAGAAGACGCAAAAATGGGCGGAATCACACCCGACGTATTAATCCTAAGAGGCAGATGAGTGCTCTGGCCGCCGTACATCCTGCGGCCAACAATCCTTTTGGCATATTGTACAGGAATCCGCCGTTGGCCCCGCTCCACAAATATGATAATCCCTACAATGACGACCATTAGCACGACTAACACCAACACCAGAAATGCCCCCATCTCGCCGGTTCTCATCAGACGAAAGGTGTTGCCAATAGCACTCGGCATACGCGCCACAATACCTGCAAATATGATAAGAGATATCCCATTGCCGATTCCCCGTTCAGTTATCTGCTCCCCAAGCCACATAATAAAGGCCGTACCGGCGGTCAGGGTAAGCACTGTCATGAGCCGAAAGCTCCAGCCGGGATCGGCAACTACTGCCGCGCCGCCGGGTGCGCTCATACTCTCAAGCCCGATGCTGATTCCAAACCCCTGGATTATACTTAGAACAACCGTGCCGTAGCGTGTATACTGGGTAATTTTTTTTCGCCCGGACTCTCCTTCCTTGGATAGTCTGTCTAGGTGGGGAATGACCACAGTGAGAAGCTGCAATATAATCGAAGCGCTAATATACGGCATGATCCCCAGAGCAAATACTGAAAGCCGCTCAAGGGCACCACCCGAAAACATGTCAAACATCCCCAAAAGAGTACCCTTGGCACGGGCAAAAAACGTAGCAAGGGCATCTGCGTCGATCCCTGGTGTTGGCACTGCACATCCGATACGATATACCATCAACAGGCCAAAGGTACACAGAATGCGCTTTTTTAACTCGGGAATCTTAAATACATTTTGAAAACCACCGATCATAGAAGGACCTTAGTTCGCTCCGCTCACAACTGGAGTATTGGAGTGGTTATTCGTTATCTCCACCCGTCCTCCAACTGCCTCGAGTTTGGCCCGTGCTGCATTGCTGCACCGGTCTACCTTCAGCACCAGCGGATAGTCAATTGTACCTTGGCCTAAGAGTTTGACGCCATCCGAGTTTCGTCTGACCATGCCTTCGGCCGTCAGCACGGCTTTGTCCACCACCGAACCTTTTTCAAACCGTCCCAGATCACGAATGTTGACAATTGCAAATTCCTTCCTAAAAATATTGGTGAATCCCCGTTTGGGCAGCCGGCGCTGCAAAGGCATCTGCCCCCCCTCATATCCGGGCCTTATGTTGCCACCTGAGCGGGACTTTTGGCCCTTGGTCCCCCTGCCTGCAGTCTTGCCGTATCCCGAGCCTGGTCCGCGGCCAAGCCGTTTAACAGCTTTGCGCGCCCCCCTCGGGGGTGACAGCTCATTCAGTTTCATCGGTCTTCTCCTCTACTTCCAACATATGGGACACCTTTCGAATCATTCCCTGGACCGTAGGAGTGTCTTTCAAAACAACCGTCTTGTTCAACTTTTTCAATCCCAAGCTATGGACTACCCTTCGATGTTTCTCAGGTCTACCTATCATGCTCTTTTTTAACGTTATGCTAAGTGTCTTGGGCATATGACCCTTTCCCCATACAAAATTGAAATGGCACAATAGTCACATTGTGAACTTAGTGCCCTACATGGACACCAGATAGTGGACACGGCCCATCCTATGGATAGGAAACCATTACGCAAAAGTGGAAAACCCGAAACGTTTAATCATATCTCAGCAGGATCTTTGCCGCGCCTGGCCGCAATAGTCTCGCGGCTGCGCAGTTGACTCAAACCCTTGAGAGTGGCCTTCACAATATTATGGGGGTTGTGAGATCCCATACACTTAGTCAGGACGTTCTGTACGCCCGCAGCCTCAAGCATCGCCCGGATCGCACCGCCGGCAATAAGCCCGGTCCCTTCACCGGCAGGTTTCAGCAAGACCAGGCCGGCGCCATATTTGCCCATAACCTCATGTGGAATAGTCTGGTTGACTAAAGGGACCTCGATCATGTTCTTTTTGGCACGCTCAATCCCCTTGCGAATGGCCACAGGAACTTCTTTAGCCTTTCCCAAACCGCTTCCTACCTTGCCACCACCGTCGCCGACAACAACCACAGCGCTGAAACTAAACCTGCGGCCTCCTTTGACCACTTTGGCCGTACGGCTTATATGAACCACTTTTTCTATTAGCTGAGCTTCCTCAATCTTCTCGCCACGCAACAGTCTGCCTCCTCGCTAAAAATTAAGGCCCTTTTCGCGAGCCCCCGTGGCAATCGCCTGTACACGGCCGTGATATGAAAAGCCATTGCGGTCAAACACGACCTTGGAAATCCCTTTTTCAATAGCCCTTTGCGCCACAAGCTTTCCCACAAAATTTGCCGCCTCCACCTTACTCTTAAACTTTGGATGCTCCCGTGCCTCCTTATCAAGAGTAGAGGCTGAGGCCACGGTATGACCGGTTGTATCCATCACGATTTGTGCATAGATATGCCGCGTGCTCCTGAAAACGCTTAACCTGGGGCGCTCCTGGATACCACATATCTTTTTTCGCACACGTCTTTTTCTTTTTAACCGCGCTTCTTTTTTCAACGATGAAATGCCCATAGTTATTTTCCCGCTGATTTCCCCACCTTACGTCTAATCTGCTCTTCAACGTATTTGATCCCCTTACCCTTGTAAGGTTCAGGCCTTCTAAATTCTCTAATGGTAGCCGCTGTAGCCCCCAAAAGCTCCTTATCAATCCCAGACAAAACAATTTTGTTCTTCTTGTCAATAGAGGCAGATATGCCCTCAGGAAGTTTGTAGACTACAGGATGGGAGTAGCCCAAAGTCAAAGTCAAGACATTTTCTTTTAGGGCAACGCGATAACCAACACCGATGACCTCAAGCCCACGTTCGAATCCCTGAGTAACACCCACCATCATATTGGCTACTAGTGTTCGAGTAAGCCCCTGCATCGCTCTAGCCTGCTTCATCCCAGATGGAATAACATTAATGAAATCATCATTTACACCTAGGTCCACATTAGGATTTATGTCGCGAGACAACTCTCCTTTTGGCCCCTTCACCTTTAGCGAACGGCTATTATAAGTCACCTTAACACCATCTGGTATTGGAATCGGTTGATTTCCTACTCTAGACATGGTGAATACCCCTGACGATTGATGGTTTACCAACGACGAATGGAATTACCAGATATTACAGAGCAGCTCACCGCCGACATTGAGCTTTTTTGCTTCGCGATCAGCAAGTACTCCCTTTGATGTCGAAAGGACCGAAATCCCCATTCCATTTAGGACGGGAGGAATGTCCTCCTTTTTCACATAAAGCCGCCTGCCCGGCTTGCTCATGCGTTTGAGTCCCATAATAACACCCTCGTTATACCCATCGTATTTCAGATAGATTCTCAAAATCCCATTTTTTCGATCCTTGAGGAGCTTATAATTCTTAATGTAGCCCTCGCTTTTCAAGATCTTAGCCACACTGATTTTCATCTTGGACGCAGGAACATCTACCTTGCTGTGTTTAACCATACTGGCATTTCTGATACGTGTAAGCATATCAGCCAATGGATCTGTAACTGGCATTATCTATCTCCTCGAATCGGGTTTAACAAACGCAAGAAATCACTTTACCAACTCGATTTAACTACCCCGGGGAGTTCTCCCCTCAGGGCCAGAGTTCTAAAACATATTCGGCACATGCCAAATTTTCTTAGAAATGCCCTCGGGCGACCACAAATTGGACACCTCGTATATGCCCGCGTTTTAAACCGAGGCTTACGTTTTGCCTTAACTATCAAAGACTTCTTTGCCAAACACGCCCCCTTTCTCAGTTCCTGAAAGGCATTCCCATCAACTGAAGCAATGCCTTGCCCCCCTCATCAGTTTGGGCACTGGTTACAATCGTGACATTTAGTCCTTTGATCTTGTCAATCTTGTCGTAATCTATTTCCGGGAATATGATATGCTCCTTGATCCCCAAGGAATAGTTCCCTCTACCATCAAAGCCCTTCGGGGAAACCCCTCGAAAGTCTCGCACCCTCGGCAGGGCTATGTTGACCAACCTGGTAATGAAGTCATACATCCGTTGCCCACGGAGTGTAACCTTGCACCCTATGGGCATACCTGCCCGGAGTTTGAAAGCGGCAATTGACTTCCTGGCACGGGTGATAACAGGCCTTTGGCCAGCAATCAAGCCTAGCTCTTGGACCGCTGAATCGAGAATCTTGATGTTCTGAATTGCCTCACCCAGCCCCATATTCAACACAATTCCGGTCGGTTTCGGGACCTGCATAACATTCTTATACCCAAACCGATCCATTAGTTTAGAGATTATCTCATTGTTGTACAGCGTCTTCAGATGTGACATGACTACCCTTCATTGATGGAGTGCCTAAAGTTAAAGGAACAAAACCAAGCGTTACAAGAAGTTTCTACAAGTCCTCAAACTTTAGCTCACTTTAGGCACTATAGGCATTTTAGCTCACTTTTTCGCAAACTATGTGTCGATAATTTCCCCGCACTTCCTGCACATCCTTACCTTTCTGCCGTCCTCAAGGCGCTGCAGCTTGATGCGCACAGGATTTATGCACTTGTTACACATCAACATCACGTTGGACCAATGGACCGAAGCCTCTTTTTCTATAATACCCCCCTGTCGCGTTTGCCCCCCGGGCTTGGTGTGACGTTTAACAAAATTCACATTTTCAATGATAAGACGGTCTTTGTCCCGAAGGACTCTCAGGACTTTGCCCATCTTACCCTTTTCCTTGCCCGCAATAACTTTGACTTTGTCATCCTTCTTGATGCGGCACTTCACAGTCGACATAACCCGCCTCTCCCTGACTCTGGGTAAAATTACAATACCTCCGGAGCCAATGACATGATCTTCACAAACTTCTTTGCCCGGAGCTCCCTGGCCACAGGACCAAAAATACGGGTTCCGATCGGCTCTCCCTGCTGATCGATCAGTACCGCGGAGTTGTCGTCGAATTTTATAT
>DAOUTV010000115.1 GCA_030668505.1 Desulfobacterales bacterium
GCGAAGTCGGCTCGTAGCCAAGGCTACTATGGCGAAGTCGGCCGGCGTGGTCAGTCTTAAAAACAGGTTGCGCCAGAGGCGCATTCCTCAACTTTAGGCACTTTAGTTCACTTTAGTCATTTTAGGCACTTCTTTTTTGTTCCGGCTTGTCCGGGTTGGGTAAATATGCTATTCACAAGCTTTCAACTGATCATTGTAGTAATTTCATGACGTTAATCTTAGGAGGACCCCATGGATAAACCCATCTTGAAACGCATTGGCCAATATCAGGCCGTAAGGAGAATGAACGACAGGGAATTTAGGCTGAAATTCAAGACAGAACACATGGAAGGGATTATGGCGACTATTGAGCCAAACGACGTTGTGGAACCTTACATACACGAAGGGGAGGAGGTCCATATTGTTCTGGAGGGGTGCATTGAATACGTGGTTGGTAAGGAAAGCTTTGTTATGGAGCCTGGGGACGTGCTTTGGCATCGTTCGGACGTACTTCACGGTGCACGAAACACCGGGCGCGTGAAAGCAAGATATTTTACCGTAGGGGTGCCCCCAACCTTTATGTAAGGAAAGGTCACAGATGACTGAGAAAGAAATGGCAAGAAATCCAGTAAAGATTATGGATCTGACCCTCCGTGACGGTCATCAAAGCCTCTTTGCGACGCGTATGCGAACTGAAGATATGATACCGATCGCCGAGCAAATGGACCAGGTGGGGTTTTTCGCCATGGAAGTCTGGGGTGGTGCCACCTTTGATGCTATGCACCGTTTTTTGAACGAAGATCCCTGGGAAAGGCCAAAAACCTTAAAGCGCTACATTAAGAAGACCCCCCTTTCTATGTTGCTTCGCGGTCAAAACCTGGTTGGTTATCGCCACTATGCCGACGATGTTGTCAAGGCCTTTTTAGATGCGGCATGCGAGGCAGGCATAGATATATTCAGGGTCTTTGATGCACTAAATGACTTCAGGAATTTTCGTACATCCGTCAAGGCTATAAAGGCAAATGGCAAGCATTTCCAGGGGACTATTTGTTATTCCCTTACCAAAGGCAAAATGGGCGGTGAAGTCTTTAATATCGATTATTATATTAACAAGGCCAGGAGCCTCCAGGATATGGGGGCAGACACCATCTGCATTAAGGATATGGCCGGGCTCTTGGCGCCATATGATGCATTTGAGCTTGTTAAGACCCTGAAGGAAGAGGTGACGGTGCCCCTTCATCTTCACAGTCATTACACTTCAGGTATGGCCTCCATGACATTCCTAAAGGCAATTGAAGCTGGCATTGACATCATCGATTGTTGCTTAGCCCCCTTTGCCCTGCGGACCTCCCATCCGGCCGTTGAAGCCATTGTAGTGGCGCTTCAGGGAACGTCCCGGGACACAGGATTCGATTTAGAGCACCTGTTTGATTTGGGCCAATACCTGGAACAGATCGCTCCCAAGTATCGTCATCTGATGGATGATACGAAACTGGCCGTTGTGGACACCGGTGTCCTCATGCACCAGGTGCCGGGAGGCATGCTTTCGAACCTGGTCAACCAACTTCGCCAGATGGATGCCCTGGATCGTATCAATGAGGTGTTTGAAGAGTTGCCTAGGGTACGCAAAGAACTTGGTTATCCACCACTTGTCACACCCACCAGCCAGATCGTGGGGACACAAACAGTGAATAACGTGCTGTTCGACAAAGAGAACGAGAGATACAAGATGATTACGGACCAGGTTAAGGATTATTGTTACGGGCTATACGGAAAACCTCCCAAACCCGTGGACCCTGAGGTTCAAAAGAAGGCACTAAAGGGATATCCTCGTGGTGAAGAACCGATATCCTCCAGGCCCGCTGATATACTGGAGCCTGAGTTGGAGGAAGCGAGGACAAAAGCCGGCGGCCTGGCCAAGACCCTTGAAGATGAGCTTATCGTTGCTCTCTATCCGGTAACAGGAAAGCGTTTTTTAGAATGGAAGTATGGGAAAACAACGCCTTCCCCTGACACCAAACCCATTTCCTTGGAGGAAGCCAAGGACAGGGATGCCTTGGTGGCAAAGGCCAAGTTGGGCCTTGTTGTCGAAAAACCAGACAAGGTTGTACCCCCCAAGGGCGACAACCCGCAAATCTTCAATGTGTATGTTGACGGCGAGTACCATCGGGTGGAGATGGAGCAGGTGGGCGGGCCTCCTGCATTTCAGGTCGTCACACGAGCAGTTCCTCAAATACCTCGTCCGTCTGTCGAGCTGGAAGCCGAGCCGACACAGGAAGATATCGAAGGGACTCCCATTATTGCCCCCATGCCGGGCATGATCATACGCTATGAGGTTAAAGTGGGAGACAAGGTGAAGGCTCATGACACCGTTATGATCCTTGAAGCCATGAAGATGGAAAATGCGCTGGTCTCAGAAGTGGACGGTACTGTTAAGGCAATTTTCTTCAATGAAGGAGACTCGGTAAGGCGGGGAGATGTTTTGGCAATTATAGAATAACAGTTTGCAATTCTTAATGCCAGGCTCATCGCAAATCTGTTTCAAAAATTGCTCAATGTCGTTCGCAAAACAGGGTTTTTGAAAGCACTAAAGTGTTACGAATAAGGAGACACACCTATGGACAAAAAGGTAACGGTTATTGGTGCTGGTAACGTTGGTGCAACAGTGGCCCAACGGTTGGCTGAAAAGGAACTTGCCGATGTGGTCTTGTTCGATAGGACAGAGGGTTTGCCTCAAGGGAAGGCTTTGGACCTGAAGGAGGCGGCCTCCGTAGAAAAGCATGATGCCCGGCTCATAGGAGCCAACGCCTATGAGGCATCAGAAGGGTCTGATGTCGTTATATTGGCAGCGGGCGTCCCGCGTAAACCAGGCATGAGTCGGGGGGATCTGCTGGCAACCAATGCCAAGATTGTGAAGGATATCATCGAACGGGTGGCTCCCTTATCGCCTGATGCTATACTCATTATTGTGACCAATCCTCTGGATGTTATGTGTCACGTTGCCTTTCAAGCCAGCAAATTTCCCAGGAATCGAGTCGTGGGAATGTCCGGTGTCCTGGATGCCGGCCGCTTCTGCACTTTTATTGCCATGGAGCTAAATGTATCGGTGAAAAACACACATGCCCTTGTTCTGGGCGGCCACGGCAAGACCATGGTACCGTTGCCCCGCTATTCCACGGTTGCAGGTGTTCCCATAACCGAACTGTTGCCGCAGGAGCGAGTCGATGCACTTGTAAAGCGCACTAGAGAAGGTGGTGCTGAGATCATCGGCTTGTTAAAGACCTCAAGCGCCTATTATGCACCCGCATCAGCCGTAGTGGAAATGGCAGATTCTATCCTCAAAGACAAGAAGAAGATCCTTCCATGCGCCGCTTACTTGCAGGGGGAATATGGCATCCACGATCTTTTTATCGGAGTTCCGGTGAAATTGGGAAAGGACGGAGTCGAGGAAATTATCGAGGTCACCTTGACACAAGAAGAGGATGCCGCCTTGAAAAAATCGGCAGACGCTGTTCGGTCTTTGGTAAAGAACTTGGATAAAATTGGCTCATAGCGCCTAACCCGGACAAGCCGGAGAAGCTGAAAGCTCAAAGCTGGAAGCTCAAAGCAATAGGCTCTTAACTTCCCTTCCTTTCAGCTTTCAGCCTTGAGCTTTGAGCTTCTGTCTTACATGGTAAGAGATTTTTTGCCTGAAAAAAAGCGAACTTTACAAGTAACGGACTAAAAACAGTTTCCTACGAGACGACTGTCATCTCATCAGAACCGGGTGTCAGCTTCTCGCCGCCCTGCTCTGTCACAAGAAAGGTATTCTCAACCCCTACAAGCCCGATTCCCTCGAGTCCTTTTTTGGGTTCCACGGCAATCACCATGTTTTTCTTGAGGGGAAAGTCGATCTTTCGTGCAATGGCCGGAAACTCATCAATGACTAGGCCGATGCCATGACCAAGGAATGAGACCCGGTTGCTTCCAAATCCCATAAAGTGTTCCTCAAAGTTTCGTGAGACTACCTCTGTCCGGTACACCTCCTCAAATATTTGAGACGGAATCGCACCAGGCTTCAACCTGCACCGAACCGCCTCCTGGATGTCCAGACAGGTCTTGTGAGCAACCACGGCCTGGTGGGAAGGCTGCCCAAAGGTAAATACTCTTGTCTTATCCGTGTAATAACCTTGATAGGAAAATCCTGTGTCAACAAAGATTGTGTCACCCTTTTTAAGTCTCCTTGCCCCGCCCATGAGTGGAAAAGCGGGGCAAAGGCCCAGTAAGCCCCCAGGCCCTACCGAAGCGGTTGGGAAATTGCCTGATTCCCCAAAACTGATCACGCCTGCAAAAAGCTCGCTGTTGAATGCCGCAAGCCTACAGATCCCTGTGTAACCGAGCTTGAGCATATGGGCCTGGATAGCTGATCCGAGTTCCCATTCAGTCATACCCTCTTTGATTAGGCCTGGTATCCGGTCATAAATGGCTTTGTGCCTCTTGCCGGCCTCTCTAATCAAGCTGATTTCATAGTCCGATTTGACAGAGCGAATCGTAGAAAGCAACGAGCCTATGTCTTGGAATGCAATGCTTGAAAAAGACTTCGACAGTTTCTTAAAGATCGAGACCGGTATAGTGGTTTCGTCCACTCCCAGCCTGCTTACCCGGTAGCCGTACTCATCCAGCCTGGCAGGGAGCTCACGAAAACTACTGAGCTGAACAAGGGCCTTAAGGGGGGACTCTTTTTTTGCCCGTTCAAGGCTCCGACGTATGAAAAAGACGGCGATTCCATCAGCCGGGACAAACAGGATACCATCTTGGATGGTGCCTGTGTAATAGAAGATATTGATCCTATCAATGATGATGGCGCCGTCTATAGCGGCGTCCGCCAGTTTTTGCTGAAATCTTGAAATCCGGCTGAAAATTTCCTTTGGGGGCACGAGATCGTATGTCATTGGTCAATGACGGAGTGTCTAAAGTGAACTAGAGTGAACTAAAGTGCCTAAAGTTGAACGCCCGAGTCCCTGGGTCCCGCAATCCGCATTCGGTCATTCGTCAGGTATCGGGCATCATTTCAGTTTTTCAAACAGGGTTGACCCGTGGTTTCCAACACGCTCATCCACTTACCGCCGGAAAGGTCCACCTGTTTTCGCTTTCCTACCGTTGATTCCATGGGAATATGAACAAGGTGATTATTGCACAGGCCCACAAGCATTTTGGTTTTTCCTGCCATGCCGGCATGTACCGCACCGCGAGCTAAAAAACCGCACAAGACATGATCATTGGCATTAGCCGCGACACTTCGTATCGTATAACTGGGGACAATATATTTCAGGGTAATTTCAATATTCTGTTTTCGGAAATAGTCGGTAGAGGCCTCTTTTAGAAACAGGCCAATGTCGTGCAGGCGGATGTTCCCAGAGGCGTCGCGCTCCTCGGTTCTGGTTTCAAAGAATTTTTGCCCTGCTCCCTCGGCCACGACAACGACGGCATGACTTCTGAGCATCAATCGCTCTTTTAAGGCTTTAAGGAATCCTTTGGAACCTTCCAGGTCAAAGTCCGACTCTGGGATGAGGCAAAAATTCACCTCCGGCATGGCCAGAGTGGCTGCCGCTGCGATGAACCCTGAATGTCGTCCCATAAGCTTGACCAGCCCTATCCCATTCGATGCACTCATAGCTTCATTGTGGGCGGAGCGAATGACATCAACCGCCACGTCCACAGCCGTGTCAAAGCCAAAAGAACGGTCTGTCAGATAGATGTCATTGTCGATGGTCTTTGGTATGCCTATGACTCCGATCTTTAATCGCCTTTTGATTATTGCATCGGCAATCTTGGTGGATGCGGCCATTGTGCCGTCTCCCCCAATGGTAAAAAGGAGACCTACATTCATCCGCTCCAAGGCATCCACAATGCTTTCGACATCCTGAGGTCCCCTCGATGTGCCTAGAACTGTGCCACCTCTCTCGTGGATGTGGGCCACAGATCCGGCAGTAAGTTCCAAGAGCTCGTGACCATATGAAGATATGAAGCCCTCAAGTCCATACCGGATCCCATAAATATTGCGCACGCCATAGCTATGATGGAGCGCCAGCACAATGCCACGAACAATGTCATTTGTCCCCGGACAAAGCCCACCGCAACTCACCACGGCACATCGAAGTTTGCTCGGATCGAAATAGATCTTACGTCGAGGCCCCACATGTTCAAAAGATAAAAGCTTTTTACCATTCTTAGCGGCTTTCATCACATCAC
>DAOUTV010000260.1 GCA_030668505.1 Desulfobacterales bacterium
AAAACATTCTGGTTGTCGGTGGCGCCGGATATATTGGATCCCACATGGCAAAGTACCTTGCCAAAAAGGGTTACGTGCCTATAGTTCTTGACAACCTTGTCTTGGGTCACCCTCAGACGGCAAAGTATGGACCCTTTTTCGAAGGTTCCATGACTGATTCAAGTCTGCTTGAAAAGATATTTTCAGACTATTCGATCTCCGCTGTAATGCATTTTGCTGCATTCTGTTATGTCTGGGAATCGGTAGAGAAGCCGGCAATGTATTACCAGAACAATGTGGCCAATACCCTTGCACTACTTAAGGTCATGGTTGAAAGAAACATCGGCAACTTTATATTCTCATCTTCCTGTGCTACTTACGGGGAGCCGGTTGAAATACCTATGACCGAGGACCATCCTCAGAGGCCGGTTAGTCCTTACGGTAGAACCAAAGCCATAGTTGAACAGATACTGGATGACTTCGAAGGGGCCTACGGGCTTAAATCGGTTTGTCTGCGGTATTTCAATGCAGCCGGAGCAGATCCTGATGGCGAGTTGGGGGAAGATCACAATCCGGAAACACACCTTATCCCCCTGGTTCTCAAAACCGCTCTTGGTCAACGGCCAATTATAGATGTTTTCGGGGATGACTACCCAACCCCTGACGGCACATGTATTCGAGATTACATCCACGTCAATGACTTGGCTCAGGCCCATCTGCTTGCCTTGGAGAGACTGTTGGCAGGGGAGCAGGGCGGGGTCTACAATCTCGGAAACGGTAATGGTTATTCGGTGAAGCAGGTCATCGAAACTGCCCGGCACATAACCGGCAGGGAGATTCCGGTAAGAGTGGCAAAAAGGCGGCCTGGAGATCCTGCAGTCCTTATCAGCTCAAGTCAAAAGGCAATTAAAGATCTTGGCTGGAGGCCACAATTTCCTGACCTTGAAACTATCGTGGAAACTGCCTGGACTTGGCACAAAAATAATCCTAATGGCTATTGAGTTTCAGATAAGGTTTTTGCGTCATATGACGATATTTCTTTCCCTGGCCCAGACCTGGCTAATAGGCTATATGCTTGCAGATATGAAGTGTGCGCCAGGGCAGGCAGAGAGGTTTTTTGGCATCAACGATCAGATACTGGATACTGGATGCTGGAATCAAGGATTATCCAGTATCAAGAATCCAGGAACCAGCATCTGTCTCTACTGAAAGACTATACCAATCAACTAACGGAGCTCTGCATGATGGATAAGATATCAAACAACAATAATGTTACATGGTTCAATGGTTACGTGTCTCGAGAAGATCGAGAAAAGCTTCACGGCCACAAGGGAGCGCTCCTCTGGTTCACGGGCCTTTCGGCTTCCGGCAAATCAACAATTGCTCACCTGGTTGAAAAAGGGCTGCACCGCCGGGGCTGTTCCACCTATGTGTTCGACGGCGACAATGTCCGACACGGCCTTTGCTCAGATCTGACATTTCGCCGTGAAGATAGAGAAGAAAACATCCGCCGCATCGGTGAGATGGTCAAACTCTTTGTGGATGCCGGAATGATTGTCCTCACTGCATTCATCTCCCCCTATCGGAAGGATCGCCGGGAGGTCCGATCCTTGCTAAAGGATGGGCAGTTTCTGGAAATCTATGTGGAGTGTCCCTCGGAGGTCTGTGCCGAACGCGACCAGAAGGGCATCTACGCCAAGGCCAAAGCTGGAGTGATCAAAGAATTTACCGGGATTTCCGCTCCCTACGAAGCTCCTGAAAACCCGGCCCTAGTCATCCGCTCGTATGAGGAGGATGCCTACGAAGCGGCAAAACGAGTGATTAAACTGATAGAACAATGTGGTCTGATTAAGTAGTGCCCATCCGGAAACTGGCCAAAGTTGTCATTTCGACCGAGCCGACTTCGCCAAAGCACTGGCTGCGACGGCTGAACGGCTGAAAGGGAGAAATGACATAGAAATAGATTTTCGGATGGACACGAGTTAGCCTTCATCATAGCAAGAAAAGGCTTCTTGCTTCTGAGCATAACGAAAAGGAGTCATCGTGACACAGTTAGAACAGGCCCGAAAAGGGATTATCACTGAAGCCATGGAAAGGGTCGCTCGGAAGGAAAATATCGATCCCGAGATCCTTCGATCCAGTATAGCGGAAGGAACAGTCGTTATACCAAGCAATATAAATCACACTCATCTTGATCCCGTTGGAATTGGAAAGGGACTCACAATCAAGGTCAATGCCAATATCGGAACTTCTCGTGATCAAGCGGATGTGGCCGATGAGCTTTCGAAACTTGCGGCGGCCATAGACTCTAAAGCCGACACGGTCATGGATCTGAGCACCGGAGGTGACATCACAAAAATACGCCGGGCTATCTTACAAGATTTGAAACTTCCAATAGGAACTGTTCCTATATATCAGGCAGTTGTGGAGACAGTTAGAGACTTTGGCGGGGTCATCCATCTAACACCCGATCTTCTCTTTGGGGCAGTAGAATCACAAGCAGAGGATGGGGTCGATTTTATGACGATCCACTGCGGTGTGACATTAGATGCGCTTGAAAGGTTGCGTTTTCAAGGTCGAAGCACCGACATTGTCAGCAGAGGAGGTGCATTTCTGGCCACCTGGATGCTTTCCAACCAAAAGGAAAATCCATTCTACGAGGATTATGACCGACTCCTTTCCATTGCCAGAAAATATGATGTCACCCTCAGCCTCGGCGACGGGCTGCGGCCCGGATCGTTAGCAGATGCAACAGATCGGGCTCAGATCCATGAGCTTATGACCCTAGGTGAATTGACCCAGCGGGCCTGGGATGCCGGGGTTCAGGTGATGATCGAAGGGCCGGGTCACATACCCCTTCATGAAGTGGAAGCAAATGTGGTTCTCCAAAAACGGCTATGCCAGGGCGCTCCGTTTTATGTGTTGGGGCCATTGGTTACGGATATAGCATCAGGCTATGACCATATTGCCTGTGCCATCGGGGGTGCTGTTGCCGGTATGGCCGGAGCGGACTTCCTTTGCTATGTTACCCCTGCAGAACACTTGAAGCTTCCATCTCTTGAGGACGTAAAAGAAGGAGTCATTGCAAGCAGAATCGCAGCGCATGCAGCTGACATTGCAAGGGGGCGCACGGGAGCTATTGAGTGGGATAATGCAATGTCAAAGGCCAGGAAGGCTTTGGACTGGAAGAAACAAATAGCCTTGTCCATTGACCCTTCAAAGGCCAAGGCATATCGTGCCAGCAGTAAGCCGAGCTCAGATGACGTTTGCACCATGTGTGGAGAATTTTGCGCTATAAAGATTGTTCGAGATTATTTTAAGTCTTAACTCATCAATTCATGTACGTCTTGGATACATCCTCAATGCTCCTTAACTTTTTTAAAAGTCGTAGTGCAAATCCCCTGGCCGAATCTGATTCTTTTACAACACTGCCCATAAACCACACTCCCCTTATATTTGATTAGTCTTTTTCAATACCCCGCTGCTTGCGGCGGGGTTACCGCATAGTTCCCTCTCCCCCCTTCGGGTCTGAGGCCTCAGGATCGATGACTGGTGGGAGAGGGCCTGCCCTGTTAAATAGGGTTCCCTTCGGGAAATTTA
>DAOUTV010000011.1 GCA_030668505.1 Desulfobacterales bacterium
AAAACCGCAGGAATAGCAGGCTATTTCGAGGGTTTTGCGAATGAGTATCGGCCAAAGATCGCCTGAAGCTGGGATGCCAAAATGGTAAGTTGTTTTTGCGCGAGCCCTAATGTACTACGCCTCGTCGTTTTTTTGTATAAAGGGATCTGCTACCATATATGAAACAGTATTGCATTGATGAGCTTAGGCCCGACGATTATGAAAAGATCAAGGGCTATTTGGATGAACGTTTTGGTTCTTCCCAGATGGAAGGTATTTACTGGGTTCCTCTGGATTCTGATTTATTGGACCAGGTTCAGGGAGCCCATGTGGACTGCCAGCCATTCTATTTTGCTGTTGTTCTCGAGCCAACGGTCATCGCCTTCGAGTTCTTGATCCGAACACGAAACCGCATTCGATGTGACTGTATCCGTTATGCCAATGAGGCACAACGAGACAGCATTATTCGGTTTGGAGATTCAATTTTTGAGACGCTGAAGATTCTGGCCTGAAAGATGTGAGATATGATACGAACAGCAGTGATTTCAGCGTTGGGCGTCTTGATTACCCTAGTCGGTGCTCTGGTTGCCATTGTTGCATCATTCTTAACCAAAGGTGGTAACTTCCCTCACTTGGTGGGAAGGTTCTGGGCATGGTCCATTGTCTATGTTAGCCGCGTCAAGGTATCGGTTCAAGGACTGGAACACATAGATCCAGGTGCCGCTTATGTGTATATGGCCAATCATCAGAGCATGTTCGATATCCCGTCACTCCTCGGGTATCTGCCGGTTCAGTTCCGATGGCTGGCCAAGATGGAACTCTTCCGGATTCCTGTCTTTGGGTATTCATTGGCGCGCGTGGGCTATATTGGCATTGACCGGTCAAATCGAAAGTCGGCTTACAAAAGCCTTCAAGAGGCAGCTCAAAAGATTGCCCAGGGGGTCTCGGTGGTGGTCTTTCCAGAGGGGACGCGAAGCACGGACGGTCAGATCAAGCCATTTAAGGCGGGTGGTTTTTATTTAGCCATTCGCTCGGGACGACCCATTGTACCTGTAGTTATTTATGGGAGTCACCATGTCATGCCTAAAGGTAGGCTCCGCATAAATCGTGGTCAAATTATTCTCAGTATCAACCCGCCCATTGAGACGACACATTACAACAACAAGAACAAGGAAGACCTGAAGGAATTGGTCAGGTCCACAATGAAAAGAGACCTGGATAAGATAGCTAAAAAAGCTCAAAGCTCAAAGCTGAAAGCTGAAAGGGAAATGGCCTTTATGATTTTAAAGATTGATAGGCTCCACTTCCAATCGTTGATCTTTTTCATGGCTTTGAGCTTTGAGCTTTTAGCTTTCAGCTCTAATATGGGGGTATGAAGTAAGAGATGCGCAAGGAAATCTTGGGAGTTGTCCTCGTATTTGCTCTCATATTTACGGCTGTGAGCCTCCTTTCTTACCACCCTTCGGATCCTTCCATTAACCATGCGGGGGCTTCAGTCGATGTACAGAACCTGTTTGGACCAGTAGGTGCCCACGTAGCCGGTTTTCTCATCTTTTTCTTTGGACTGGGCGCCTTCTGGATACCCGTCTTATTACTCATTGTCAGTTTATATACCTTCAAGGGGTACGCCAAGGGGTTAGTCATACCGGCTGTTGTTGGTGGCCTGCTGTTAGTGATTACTACCGGGGGACTTTTGTCGTTGCATCAAAGCGACTATCTGGTCTTTGGAAAGCGGTTTTCGAGTGGTGGTATTATTGGAATCCCTTTGGGAAAGATTGTCGTGAAGTATTCAAACATGACCGGGGGACTCCTTTTTCTTCTCACTGCCTGGACCATCGCATTAGTTATGACTACTCGGCTATCACTTATTGCTTTGCTTAGATGGCTTGCCAAAGTCTGCGCCTGGGTATTCAGCAGGGGAAGTACTGCCTGGATCATCTGGAAAGAGCGCCGCAGCAAGGCCAAGAGACGTACGGTGGCAAGATATAAGCATTCGCCCAGAAAGAAAGCTTCTGTAAAAGTTAAAGGCCCCCGCTCAACACAACTCAAGGAGGTGCCGACAGGCAGACAGAAAGTTTTTGAATTCATGGCTACAGGCCAGGGGTTTAGGCTTCCGCCTATAGATCTGCTGGAGGACTCTAATGTAGAGATAACATCAGTGGATCACGAAAGCCTCCAGATGCAGTCGAAGCTCTTGGAAAAGAAGCTGAGCGATTTTGATGTATTGGGCAAAGTGGTGGCTGTGTCCCCCGGGCCGGTGGTTACTATGTACGAATACGAACCTGCCCCCGGTGTTAAGATTAACAAGGTGGTTAGCTTGACGGACGATTTGGCCATGGCCCTTCGGGCTACCAGCATTCGTATTGTTGCACCCATTCCCGGCAAATCAGTTATCGGGATAGAAGTTGCAAATATAAACAGGGAACCCGTAAAGTTGGTAGATATCATTGCCTCTGAGGCCTTTGAACGTTCAAAGTCAAAGCTGACTCTGGCCTTGGGCAAGGACATAATGGGAAATGCTGTTATAGCAGATTTGGCAAAGATGCCCCACCTTTTGATTGCCGGTGCCACGGGATCCGGCAAGAGCGTGGCCTTAAACGCCATGATTTGCAGTATGCTGTACAAGGCAACCCCGGATGAGGTAAAGCTCCTGTTGATAGACCCCAAGCGCATCGAGCTATCTGCCTATGAAGGTATTCCGCACATAATCTCACCCGTGGTTATGGATGCCAGGAAGGCAACCCGGATACTTCGTTGGGCAGTTCAAGAGATGGAGCGTCGTTATGTACTTATGGCCGAAAAGAGCGTGCGTAACATATACCAGTACCATAAAATGGTGGCCAAGGAGATGAACACCCTCAAACAGACCGAAAGGTCAGGGGATAGCCCGATTCCCGGGACTGAAAGTACCTTTGATAGGCTCCCTTTTATTGTGATTGTAATTGACGAGTTGGCCGATCTCATGCTCGTAGCTTCCAGGGATGTGGAGTTAGCCCTGACGCGCCTGGCCCAGATGGCCCGTGCGTCCGGCATTCACCTGTTGATTGCCACGCAGAGGCCTTCAGTGGATGTCTTAACCGGCACCATCAAGGCGAACTTTCCGACCAGGGTTTCCTTTCAAGTCTCTTCGCGAACGGACTCCAGGACTATCCTGGATTCCAACGGTGCCGAGACCCTTCTCGGCAGGGGTGATATGCTCTTGCTTCCTCCAGGCAGTGCCAAGCTGCAGCGCATCCACGGGGCCTTTGTTTCGGAGATCGAGATTCGTCGAATCATAGAGTTTTTGAAAAAGCAGCAAGAACCGGTTTATCAGGAAGAAATCCTGAAGGCCGGACCGGAGGACGAGGATAAGAAGGGTGAAGATGAATACGATGAGAAATACGATGAGGCTGTTGCTCTTGTCACTGAGACCCGTCAGGCTTCGATTTCAATGATTCAGCGTCGTCTTAGGGTAGGGTACAATCGAGCGGCCCGGATGATCGAGATGATGGAACGAGACGGCTTAGTGGGGCCCTCTGATGGAAGCAAGCCTCGTGATGTGCTGGCTAAGGGGTATGGGGATTTATAAAGAAGGAATGAGCTAAAGTGCCTAAAGTGTCTAAAGTGCCTAAAGTTAGCCAAAGGCATGAGACATACAATTCATGAGCTTTTCGTCCTTAAATTTTAGACACTTTAGTTCACTTTAGGCACTTAAATGGGTGATAAACATTATGATTAGATGCTTTCTCCTTTGTATTGTCTTGTTTGGCTCGTGGCATGATACATGCTGGGGCTTGGGAGCGCCCGACATCCTGGATCGGGTCCAGCAACGATATGCGGCCGGCGATTTTGAGGCCGATTTCGTCCAGGAAGCGCATTTGAAGGCAATGGGAATGGTTGACACTGCAATGGGTCACCTCTATTTTGGTCGTCCCGGTATGATGCGTTGGCACTATAAGACGCCTGAGGAGTATCTCATTATAACGGATGGAGATACGGTCTGGATTTATAGGCCAGAGGAAAACCAGGTTATGCTGGGTCGGGCTGTCGACTATTTTGGCAGCAAGAAGGGTGCAGACTTCTTTACCAAACCCGGAGAACTTTCCAAGGAATTTGTCCTGGAACTCGCGCCTAAGGAGGTTCAGGAAAAAGGCCATTATGTCTTGAAGCTTGTTCCCAAGACAGAGCGTCCGAGCCTGACCGAACTTTACTTGTTCATCTCAAAAGAGACCTTTGACATTGTAAAATCAGTTACCTGCAATGCCTTTGGAGACAGAACCACCCTCCGGTTTGAAGGCTATAGGTTCAACCAGGGGTTAAATTCATCCTTGTTTGTATTTGAGATCCCGAATGGCGCGGAAGTGCTGCAGCTTCAGGGCGAACAGGAAAGGTATCAACCGTGACTGATAACATTGTACAGGAGATCAGGGCACTTCTAAAGGAGCGCAATGCCATTTTACTCGTACATAACTATCAACGGCCAGAGATTCAGGACATTGCCGACCTGACAGGGGATTCCCTTGAGCTGAGCATCAAGGCAGCCAAGACTGATGCGGATGTGATTGTCTTTTGCGGGGTGCACTTCATGGCCGAGACCGCTTCCATCGTATCACCTGACAAAACAGTGCTCATCCCTCGCCTGGATGCTGGATGTCCCATGGCTGACATGATCACACCTGAAGCTCTGAAGACCAGAATTGCCGAACTGGGTGAGATCCCTGTGGTTACATATGTCAATTCCTCTGCCTCGGTTAAAGCGCATTCTACCATTTGTTGCACTTCTGCCAATGCGGTCGCGGTGGTGAACAGCTTAGCTGAACACGAGATCTTGATGACCCCGGACCGGAACCTATGTCAATATGCAGCTTCCAAGAGTACCAAAAGGATTCACTGCTGGGATGGGTATTGCCCGATCCACGATCGATTAACTGCCGAAGAGGTAATGAATGCAAAGGCCGCTCATCCCGAGGCCCTCTTCATGGCCCATCCGGAATGCCGGCCCGAGGCATTGGCCTTGGCCGATGCGGTATTAAGTACGTCTGGGATGCTCGATTTCGCCAAACGCTCTGATAGTCAGTCTTTCATCGTGGGCACCGAGGAGGGGCTTGTCTATCCGCTCCAGAAGGCAAACCCGAACAAGTTGTTCTACAGAGTCTCTGAATTTATGGTGTGTGAGGACATGAAGCGTACTACACTTAGCGATGTCCTGAGGGCTATAACTGCCATGACCTATGAGGTTAAGGTGAGTGAAAATGTGCGCATACCCGCCTCCCGGGCAGTGGAGCGCATGTTCAAGGTTACAGAAAGGTGAGACATATTGAAGCTCAAAGTTGAAAGCTCAAAGCTGAAAGGGCACCTTTCAATGAAATTTTTCTATGAGAATAACGATTGATAAACTCAATTTCCAACTGTTGATCTTTTTTGCCTTTGAACCTTAAGGTTTCAGCTTTGAGCTATCAGGGGGTTATATTGGCAAGTAGTTGGTTAGGATGTACTCTTCATAAGCATTGCAGGACATGAGCATGTCTAGATCATGCAAGGAAAACAGCTTGGCCCGGATGATCCAGCCTTTGTTGTAAGGCGAGTAATTTATCAATCTGGGGGCCTCAATAATCTCCTGATTGACAGAAATAACGAGGCCACATATAGGGGCGTAGAGATCGTTAAAAAGCCTGCCACACTCCACACTTGCAAAGCACTCACATGTGACAACCTCATCACCCTCGTTAGGGAGTTCCACATAATTTAGTTTTCCAAGTTGCAACTGGGCATAATCCGTTAAGCCGAGGGTGACCGTGTAATTCTCTTCGTACCGGACCCAGATATGGTCCTCAGAGTACTGTAGTTCATCCAGAACCAGCAAAGTAGTCTCGCTATCCTCCTCGCCCGTATTGTCTCAACTACCATGTCTATATACTAAGAAGAAATTACTTTGCAAGCACTTTTTCACAACAAGATACCGGATAACCTATGGTAAAATTATGCCCTACCTATTTGCTCAAGTGTCTTGTCGGCAATGTCAAAATTCGAAAAAACCTTCTGGACATCGTCTGAATCTTCCAAGCCGTCCATGAGCCGAAGCATCTGCTCGGCCTGTTTGTCTTCCAGTTTGACTGTACTTTTGGGTACCATGGTGATCTCGGCAAGCAAGTAGCGCATGTTCCTTTCATCCAGCGCATTTTTCACCGCTTCGAAATCCTGTGGGGACGTGATGACCTCCAAGGTGCTTTCTTCATCCCGGATATCTTCTCCCCCTGCATCCAGCACCGCCTCCATGAGCGTCTCTTCATCTGTGTCACCCTTTTCAAATACAAAGATGCCTTTCTTTTCAAACATCCACGCTACGCAGCCGACTTCACCCAGATTTCCCCCTGCTTTGCTAAAGACGTAGCGGATATCAGCCACAGTGCGCTTCTTGTTATCTGTCAAGGATTCCACCAAAACCGCCGCCCCACCAGGACCGTATCCTTCATAATAGATTTCTTCGTAGGCAACCCCCTCCAGTTCCC
Source organism: Desulfobacterales bacterium (assembly GCA_030668505.1). Taxonomy (GTDB): domain Bacteria; phylum Desulfobacterota; class Desulfobacteria; order Desulfobacterales. The sequence goes on from DAOUTV010000011.1 coordinate 6,468, forward strand.
CAGTCCCCTTCTTAATAGCCCTTTCAATATTGTCCTTAGGCATATTCTCTGACTTGGCCGCGGCAATGGCTGTGCGCAGACGTGGGTTGGCATCCGGATCGCCTTCCCCCATACGTGCAGCCACGGTGATCTCTTTGATCAGCTTTGTAAAGGCTTTGCCCCGCCTGGCGTCTGTTATACCCTTCTTATGCTTAATCGAGCTCCACTTTGAATGCCCGGACATAACTACCTCCTAGTTTAGCCCTTGGAATTTCTGCAATTCATTGAAATCATGGGGTTGTGAGTGACAATAACTCATGCCATCTACCAAACCCATCACTCCAGCGCTCCATGATTCCAACACCCCAAATCGGACGAAGCCCCTAAATCTTTCCCAATCCAACGATATAGATCTCTTTGCTTGCCTTTCGGCTCGATTTTGGCTTAAAGTGCACAACTCGGCCAAAACATTTCCTGACCATGTCTGAAAACCCCTTCAAGTCAGAGCCTTGAAAAATCTTGCAGACAAAGGCCCCCCCTGGCCTCAGCACACGGGCCGAGATGGCTAAGGCAGATTCGCACAGTTGAATCGATTTTTGCGCATCCACAAACTTGCTTCCTGTGGTAGATGGGGCCATATCGCTAAGAACTGTTTGGAAATTTGTCCCGACGTCCTCTATGAATGACTCATTCCAGGCAACCACATTATGCTGTACAAAGCGAACATTGGGCGGGAGCTTAATCGTAAGCGGGGTTATGTCCACTCCAACAACGAGGCCTCTATTTCTTACAACCTGTGAGGTAAATAGCAACCAGGAGCCCGGGCAACAGCCCAGATCAAGCACTCTGGTTCCTATTTTCAGGACGTCAAATCTTTTTTGAATCTCCTTAAGCTTGTAAACAGATCGCGCCGGGTATCGCTCCTCACGAGCACGTCTTGCATAATAATCATGCCATGGATCAGTTTTCACAAGTGGATATATAGCAGCAAATATAGATTTTTAGTATGTGTATAGCTTATTGAAAAACTCGGGCTAACGGACTCAAACAGTTTGCGATTTTGACGTTACGCTATTCTTAAATCTTTTCCCAAAATTACTCAATGTCGTTCGCAAAATGGCCCTTTTTCAGACACGTAAAGTGTTAATGAAATCGTAAAAAGTCGGATGCAGTCAATTTGTCATTTCGACTGCAGGGAGAAATCTTATGTTTTCAACTTGTTACTTCAGAAAGATTTCTCGCTTTCAGCCGTCGTAGCCGAGGCTACTATGGCGAAGTCGGCTCGCTCGAAATGACAAGTTGTTGGAACTTTTTGCGATACCATCAAGTGTTACGGTTTTTCAAGTTAAAGCAACACATCAACCAACTCTGAGATTGTCTGCACACCGACCATCTCGATATCTGTCGGCCCCTTGATATGCTTCAGATTATTTCCAGGAAGGAGGCACCGCTTAAAACCCATCTTTTGTGCCTCGTGCACCCTTGGTTCGGCCCGACTAATTCCGCGGACTTCTCCCGTTAGCCCAATTTCCCCAAAGACCAGAGTAGACTCCTTGACGGGTTTATCTAAGAAACTCGAAGCAATAGCCGAGACAATACCAAGATCTACGGCAGGCTCATCCACCTTAACGCCGCCGGTTACATTTACAAAGATGTCTTGATGCATTAACTGCAAACCAAGTTTTTTTTCCATGACGGCGACAAGCAGAGAAACCCTGTTGTAGTCCACACCCAGGACAGTTCGACGTGGAGTGCCAAAACTGGCTCGGCCAACAAGGGCCTGAAGCTCAAGCAATATGGGCCTGGAGCCTTCGATGCTGGCTGTTACCACGGAACCGGGGACAAGTGAAGGGCGTTGTGACAAGAATATTGTGGAGGGATTCAAAACTTCACAAAGCCCATTATCCCTCATCTCAAACACGCCTATCTCGTTAGTGGAACCAAAGCGATTCTTGACTGCACGAAGTATGCGAAAGATGTTATTTTGCTCACCCTCAAAATACAACACAGTATCGACTATGTGTTCCAAGAGCTTGGGGCCTGCAATGGCACCGTCTTTGGTAACGTGTCCTATGAGGAAAATAGGAATGCCGGTCCGCTTTGCCAGGTGCATGAGGTGCATCGTCGCCTCCCGCACCTGGCTGACGCTTCCAGGTGCTGAGGTCAATTCAGGGGCAAACACGGTTTGAATCGAATCCACAACCATTGCCTTCGGACGCATCTCATCGGCTACGGCCCTGATCGATTCGAGCGCGACCTCTGATACTATCCATAGATTGTCCGAACAAGTACCGAGGCGGTCGCTTCTAAGCTTGATCTGCTCAAGCGATTCCTCGCCGGAGATGTATAGCACCTTTTGCTTGCCTCCCGCAAGCCGGTGCAAGACCTGGAGCATAAGTGTGGACTTGCCAATGCCAGGATCTCCTCCTACCAAGATAAGGGACCCTGGAACTATTCCGCCTCCCAGTACCCTGTCAAATTCTTGTATACCGGTCCTGATGCGTCTTTGATGATTCATCTCCACTGAATCGATTGGAACAGGTCGAGAACGCCAGGCGGGAGTTGATTCGCCGGATGATATGGTGGTGCTTTGCCTTTCCTCCACCAAGCTATTCCATTCGCCGCACTCAGGGCATTTGCCCATCCATTTGAGCGATTGATAGCCACACCCCTGACATACAAAGATTGTTTTGCTTGCCTTGTTAACTTTCAAAACGGATTTTCCTTACCCCAAAATTTTTTTCTAAGAATATATAGTTAGTGCCCATCCACTAATCGTAAAAACTCAATTGGCACAAGCGTAAGTTTCCAATTCAGAAATGAGCAATTTTCCGCAAGGTCAAGGAAAACAAGGGGATGCGCGGAGGCGTACCGAGGTACGTCGCACAAGCAATCCCGCAGTTTGACGCCGAGATTGCGGAAAAGGGCCATTTATGGATGGAAACTAGTTACAAGATAGCATGAACTTGGTTGTAAGAAAATCGAAATTTGCATATACTTACCGCCCGGCTGGCGCAGAGAGATAATTTGGTAAGGCCACTGAGATGCTGAAAGAGGCCCGGTATCCAATGGCCTCACATGCCTTGATAAATTGGCTAAGAAGAAGGTTTTGTTTGACAATCTGCGCCAAACAACGTAGTCTAAACAAAAAAAAGCAAAGATGAACTGGCACGGAGGCGTGAATGGGAAAAGTTGCTTTGCACAAGATTGCTGTCATCGGTATGGGATATGTGGGTATACCGGTGGCTGCCCTTCTGGCAGACCAAAAAGGCGTAGATGTCACCGGCATTCAGAGGCGATCTCAGCGATCGGGATGGAAGATAGACGTTCTGAACGAAGGAAAGCCCCCCTTTGAAGGCGAGGAACCCGGGCTGGACGATTTGATCAGCCGCATTGCGAAAAAGGGCAGCTTCCGTGTGACCGACGATTTTTCGGTCATTAAGGATATGGACATTGTGCTGATTGATGTGCAAACGCCTACTGATGGCGCGGATCATATGCCGAGGTATCTGTCCCTTAAAGAGGTCTCAAGGCATGTAGGAACACATATGAAAAAGGGGGCCCTGGTGGTGATCGAATCAACAGTGGCACCCGGCACGACTCAGTTTGTTGTGCAGCCTATACTTGAGCGAAAATCCGGATTGAAAGCTGGTCGTGATTTTTATCTGGCCTATTCTTATGAGCGGGTCATGCCCGGCTATCTCCTTGATTATATCATAAACCTTCCGAGGATCGTGGGGGGCGTTAACAAGAAAAGCTGCGACAAAGCCGTTCAAATGTACAAGAAAATCGTCAAAGCCAATATCTTGGCGACAGATATCCTGACAGCCGAAACCTCCAAGACCATCGAGAACGCGTATCGAGACGTAAATATAGCCTTCGCCAATGAGACGGCAATAGTGTGTGAAAGTCTGGGTATTGATGTGTATGAGGTGCGCGAGCTCATTAACTCTCGCGCCGAACGCCATATGCACGTACCGGGGATTGGCGTGGGTGGACACTGCCTTCCGAAAGATACCTGGCTTCTAAATTATGGCGTTAAAAAGTACGGCAGATTCCCTATCAATCCCGAGTTTGTGCAGCTAGCCAGAAAGATCAACGACTTTATGCCGATACATGCCACAAATATGATTAGTGAGGCTCTTGCATCCAGGAAAATCGCCCTTAGGGATGCCAAGATTGCCCTGTTGGGTGTTGCCTATCTTGAAGACTCCGACGATGTCAGAAATACCCCTGCCTATGACCTCATCCGGGAGATGGAGGCATACGGGGCTGAGGTTGTGGCCCATGATCCGTATGTGCGCACCTTTCCCGAGGCCGAACTAAGCCGCGATCTGGATCATGTGATAAAAGGATCTGACTGTATAGTTATAGCTACCAAGCACAAACCTTACTTCAAGCTAAATCTTAAAAAGGTTAAATCGCTGATGCGTACGCCTATTATTATTGACGGACGTAATGTATTGGACAGGACCAAGGCTGAAAGGGCGGGTTTTCTCTATAAAGGAATCGGTAAAGGGTAACTTGGATTTATGGACGCATTTGCAGCTATCATAGAACGGGTCGAACAAAAAAAGGAGGATTATGCTATCTATGGTTTTGAAAAACTAGAAATGTCTGCGTTAAACACCTTTTTTGACCTGGCCCAAGAATATGACAGCCTGGAAAACCTTTACATCGTAAGCGTGACCGTGCCCCGTGTCTTTTTCGGGCTGCAAAGCAATCTGTATTTGATCAACCCCAAGACCGAAGCCATAGAATGGGTGGCAAATAGTCACCCTGTTGTCAGTAATAAAGAGAGCCAAGTGCCGCCCTACATTAAGATCACTGAGGCCCCATATCAACACGGCCACTCATATGTGGTGCCCATCCACGGCAAGAAAACACCTTCCAGTCACATTCTTTTTTATAGAACACGAGATGTTATCGGCATCTTTGAGGTAGCCCAGGCCCATCACCTCACAGAGGCTCAGCTTTTCTTTATCAAAAAGTATGTCAACCGCATAGGCTACAATCTATACAACAAATTCCTCGCTGAACAAAACATTCAACACCTTAAATTTATCAACAGTTTGGTGGCAGACATAGAGCACAATGTGATTGTGCCTAACATCCGTTACAAATATTACTTCAGGAAGATCAGGAAATATTTGAACACAAACAAGGAGATTGAGAGTAATCTTGACAGCCTCATTGAAGAAGTCAAATCTCAGGACCCTAATTTGTATGCGAAGATCACTGAAATATTGGAAAGCATAATCGTGACCAACAGGACCATGTTCAGTGATCAGGAGGAGATCGATCAACATTACAAACACACCAGCCTTTTCTTGGAGACTTTGTTTCGGCCTGACCACTTCTTGTTTGGCGAATATATCCTGAGGAAGACCCCTTGTTACTTGTGGCAGGACATTATAATGCCCCAACTGGACCGATACGGGGATCGGTTTGCCCGGCAAGGTACTATGATTAACCATATCGTCAAGGATCGTAAGGTCTCTGAAGACATACAAGTTAAGGTAGACAAAGGGCTAATGGCTCAGGTGGTTGCCAATATCTTTTCAAATGCCGTAAAGTACGCTAAATCGGTTGTGGACCGTTCGGGAAAAAGCCTTAAGAAGGTTGATTGCATGGTGTCACTCATTGAAAACTTCTTTGGTCGAAGACATCATGGCGTTCGTGTTGATGTGTTTTCTTCAGGGATACCTATTGACAAGGAAGATGCAGCGCATATTTTTGACGAAGGTTTTCGACTTAAACGTAAGGAGTTAGTGGAGGGGACGGGTCACGGTCTTTATTTTGTGAAGAATGTGATTGAAGTCCATGGGGGGGTTGTTGGCCATAAAGCAGAAGAGCTTGGGAATGAATTTTACTTTGTTATTCCGGTATAGTTATCGGGAGGCTACCACACGGTTACTATCAGTTGTGGTTTTGTGTTTCGTCTGTCTGATAGGCTACAGTGACAAGGCTAATGGCGAAACATTAACTAAAGATGAACCCTATGCAATCCTTCAAGATCGTCTCATACGGGACGGATTTGAGAGATCACACATACGATCGCTCTATTCCAGGCCGGAGATGACTCTTGACCAACGTGCTCTTGCAGCCTATTTCTCTCATCGTGAAGCCACCTTGAATTACGATCAATTCTTAGCCCGGTCTTCCATTGATCAGACAATTGACTATCTTGACCGACATCAAAAGGCTTTTAAGCAGGCACAAAGTTTGTACGGTGTCGAGGAGGAGGTCATTAGTGCTATCATTCTGGTGGAGTCAAGACTGGGCACTTTTGTTGGTAAACATTTGGTACTAAATACCCTGTCGACTCTGGCCGCCCTTGATGATAAGGATTGTCGGGACATGCTTTGGAATGCTTATGCCAAACAAAAGTCGCCGGATTCAAGGAAAAAATTTGAAACATGGGCTCGCAGAAAATCGACCTGGGCATATGGTGAACTTAAAGCCTTTCTGCAATACATAGAGGATCAAAAGGTAGACCCGTACTCTATACGTGGCTCTTATGCCGGCGCGCTAGGGATTGCCCAGTTCATGCCTTCAAGCCTGCTGAGGTTTGCTCAGGACGGCAACCGAGACGGACAGATTAACTTGTTTCAGCACGCAGATGCTATCGAGAGTATCGCCAACTATCTTAAGCAGCATGGATGGCGGCCCGGGTTGAAGCGCCATGAGGCATTTCGCATTCTGCTTCGTTATAACCACAGTAAATACTATGCTGATACAATCCTTAAGGTGGCCGAACGCCTGGAAAAGCTTCGGCCAAAATGAAAGATATTGAAGCTTCGCCTATATACACGGCTAAATGGGAGTTGATATGAATCATGGTTTAGTCATCCTGATACTTTTGCTTCCTGTGGTTCCCACGTTCTGGGCGATCGTAGACTTGGGTTGTCGCGATTTTGGCACCTTAAAAAAGAAAGCCATATGGGGAGCGTTTATCGTTTTTGTCCCGTGCCTAGGGGGCCTTGTTTACCTGATCTTTGGGCGCAGGCATGGAAAGAAATATCCCAGCAATGATGCTGAAATACCACCCATATAGGGCCTGAACGAAAAGTCATATTCAGGCAAAATCCGAATATCGAAATCCGAAATCCGAAACAAATTCGAATACCAAATGACAAAATGACCAAAACTAATACATTGAAAATTGAATGTTTTTGTCATTGGAGCATTTTTATTTTTGTCATTGTTTCGGATTTCGTGGTTAGCGCAAGCTTCACTTCGTGTCGGATTTCGAATTTTTGACCGAAAAAACATAGGTTTTCGGTCAAGCACTATCTAGGGCAAAAGATGAAAAAGAAGCCAGACAAAGATCGACTCCCCTTGATTCAGGATGCAGACCTGGCCGACAAGGTAGTGCTGGTTCGCGTGGATCACAATGTGGTGAAAAACGGCATTATCCGCGACCCCTACCGTATCGATCGCACTATTGGTACACTGTATAACATCGTTGAGAGGGGCGGACGGATCATACTCATGACCCACGTGGGAAGGCCCCGAGACAAAAAGACCGGTGAAATTACATGTGATTCTTCCACCTCTATTGAACCGGTTGCCGCCTATCTGGAACGTAAACTTCACTCAAAGATTCACATACCAACCTTTCGGATTGAACCTGGACGCGGTATTATCGGAATTGATACCTCTATCAACTTGGCCATCAAGGAACTTAGGCAGCACAAGATCGGCGGTATTTATCTGCCCAATTCCCGATGGTTTGAGGGGGAGGAGGCAACCGGGGAGGTCAGGGAGTCTTTTTCCCGTCAATTGGCCGGTCTTGCAGACGTCTTTGTGAATGACGCGTTTGGTTCGTGGCAGCCCCAAGTGTCTACTTACGACATTGCCAGCTACCTGCCATCATATGCGGGTTTTCTCATGCAAGATGAGATTGACCACCTGGGAAAGGTCCTTAACTCTGAACGGCCTTTTGTGGCTGTCGTGGCGGGCGCCAAATATGACACTAAGATAGGCCCACTAAATGAACTGTATAAAAGGGTAGATCATCTCATCCTGGGTGGGGTGATATACAACACATATCTGTGTGCCAAGTATAATATTAGGATTGCCGGGGTTTCAGAAGCTGATATCGGTGCGGCCAAGAAACTGGTTTCCCAGGACAAGAAGGCCCACAAGATTGTTGAGCTTCCCTACATTGTGGAGGCGGATTCTTTGGGCAAAAAAGTTCGCGGAAAATATAGAACTGTCGACATTCAGGATCTCGTTCCCGGCAAATCGTATGGTTATGGCCTCGACATTGATCAAAGGTCCTTTTCGGATAAACGGGTGGCTGAAGTGATTGGTTCGGCTAAAACCATATTTGTTAATGCGGTTATGGGATATACACCCTATTTTACCGAGGGCTCTGAGGCCCTTGACCGAACCATCGACAAGAACCGTACTGCCTGGAAGTTTTACGGTGGTGGTGACACCCTCCAGGAGTTTAAGAGCCTTTGTCCTGGTCTCTATCTTGCGGTATTGGATGACGCCCTCTATTATTTCTTCACGGGGGGAGGATCAGTCCTCAAGGCGATTGAAAAAAACGATGCCTGTGGAATGAAGCCATTACAGGCGCTAATAGAGAACAAAACGTCCATTGAAAAGGGATTGACAAGATAGGTTTTTTCTGTAATTTACCATTCAGGCCTTGTTTGCTCCAGTGGTCCCATCGTCTAGCGGTCTAGGATACTGGCCTCTCACGCCAGAGACACGGGTTCGATCCCCGTTGGGACTACCATAACAACATCAAGGACCTGGGTTGAGCGGTTCAACGTTCACGGTTCCCGGTTGAAGAGCCCCTGGCCCAGACCGGGACTACCGGCTTGGTAGCTTAGACTAAACTGAAGCGCCAGGGCGGGCCTGAACCTGGAACCGATCACTTTAGGAAGGAGTAAGCCAATAATGGCTTGCTCCTTTTGCTTTTAAATGGGGGCCTTTCCCACACTATTCCCCACAAGCTTGTATGCTTTCTGATCTACCAGTTCCCGTTTCAGGGCTTTTCCCCCATGCTCCATGAAAAGGTTCATTTTATTAGAAACGGGGACCGAGTCTTAATGGTAGGCTACCTCTACGAGTGTGATTATCTTCAATAGGTCGGGCATTCGCACGTCTGCTTCTTCAACGATTACGTCCCAGAAACCAGCAATTCTCGGTGAATTTGTAATCCATTGAGATTGCTTCGCTTCGCTCGCAATGACAAAAACATTTTCG
>DAOUTV010000286.1 GCA_030668505.1 Desulfobacterales bacterium
ACGCCCCCTGAAGACGCACCTTGACCACATTTCCATCAACACTGACAAGTTCAACATCCCCGCCATCTCTCTGCAGCATTGGGCGTATCTTATCAATGACCGTTTGAACCGATTCTTTCATCATAACTGCCTCCCTTAAATATTCGGTCAGGATTTAACATAAACACAATAGTCTGTTTTTGCAACCGCTATAAGCTTGATGGTGAGGGATTTTTCACGATTTCATCGAGCTTTGAACTTTCAAAAATGGCCAAACAGACCAAGGAAAAGAGTTTTAAAACAGCTTCTAACCAATTCAGCTCCTCTGGGCATAAAAATTCTTTTTGAACCGGCCGAATCGCCCGCGGCGGATCGCCTCTCGCATTTCTCTCATAAGACTCATAAAATAATAGATATTGTGTACGGTATTCAAGCGGTGGGCAAGCAACTCCTTTGCCATAAAAAGGTGGCGCAGGTAGGCTCTTGAGTAGTGCCTGCATGTATAACAAGGGCACCCTGCTTCAACAGGTAGTTCGTCGTCTCGGTACTGGGCGTTGCAAATGTTGAGCGTACCGGTGCTGACAAAGAGCTGTCCGTTTCTGGCGTTGCGTGTAGGTATTACACAGTCGAACATGTCTGTGCCGAGAGAGACCAACTCCACAAGGTCTTCCGGCGCCCCCACACCCATGACATACCGGGGGAGCCGGCTCGGAAGCAGGGGAAGGGTGAAGGCCGCAACATCAAGCATCGCCGCCTTCGGCTCTCCCACACTCAAGCCCCCCAGAGCGTATCCATCAAAACCTATACTTGTCAGGGCTTCAACACCGTAAGCACGCAGGTCTTCATACATACCGCCTTGAACAATACCAAAGAGTGCGGAACCTTCCTGGCTGCGGCTCTCCCGGCAGCGCCTTGCCCAGTCAATGCTTAGCTCCAGTGATCTTTGGCACTCAGTTCGGGTGGCCGGATAAGGGGTGCACTCATCTAAGCACATCATGATGTCAGAGCCCAGTGTCTCCTGGATTTCGATGACCTTCTCCGGCGTCAAAAGGTGTTTTGAACCATCAATATGGGACTGGAAGGTTACCCCCCGGTCGGAAATCTTCCTGAGTTTTGACAAACTGAATACCTGAAACCCACCGCTGTCTGTCAAAATAGGTCCATCCCAATGCATAAACCGATGAAGCCCGCCGAGCTTTCCTATCACATCATGACCCGGCCGAAGGTATAGATGATATGTGTTGGCCAATATAATCTGGACACCGAGCCCGCATAGTTCTTCGGGTGTCAGAGATTTGACGGTGGCCTGCGTCCCCACCGGGATAAAGGCAGGCGTTTCGATACAACCGTGGGATGTATGTATCCTTCCAAGCCGAGCACCGGTTTCTTTTGATTTGTCCGTAACCTCAAATTTGAAAGCCATGCTTTTTGTTTCTCTTTGTCTTGATGGTGTCGTAAAAAGTCGTCACTCCGGTGAAAACCGGAGTCCAGAGCCTTTGTAACTATCTGAATAAACTGGATTCCGGCTTTCGCGACTCGACTGAGCTCGCCGAAGTCCGGAATGACAGAAAGAGGTGTTTTTCGACTTTTTACGATTTCATCTTGTCTTGGTCTTGCCGTAAACGGCATGGGGCAGAGCAAATGGAAAACGTTATACGCCATGCCCTCTGTTTAGGCCGGCCGGACTAAAGGATCAACATCGCATCTCCATAACTATAAAAACGATACCTCAGGCGGATTGCCTCCTGGTAGGCGTTCAGAATAAAGTCGCGTCCTGCAAATGCGGCAACCAGCATCAAGAGTGTGGTCTTGGGAAGGTGAAAATTGGTAATAAAGGCATCAATGACTCCAAACTCAAAACCTTTATAGATAAAGAGATCACACTCGCCGGAACCGGCCCTCACACGGCCGGAAGGGTCCGAAGCAAACTCCAAGACGCGCACCGTTGTCGTACCCACCGCGATTATCCGTCTGCCTTCATCCTTGGCCTTGTTGATGGTCACTGCAGCCTCTGGTGTAAGATCATATATCTCAGAATGGATTCTATGTTCCCTGATATCGAGGGCCCGCACAGGCAGAAAACTTCCGTACCCTACGTGAAGCGTTATTGGAACGATCTCCACTCCCTTTTCTTCGAGCACACCGAGAAGCTCTTTTGAAAAATGGATCCCCGCAGTAGGGGCTGCCACAGCCCCCTTTTTTTCGGCATATACTGTCTGGTAACAGGCTCGATCATCACAGGGTGGAGGCTTTGTCTGATCCCTTTTGATATAAGGGGGTAGCGGAATCCGGCCGATCCTGTCTAACAGTCTGTCAAAGTCTCCCTTGAACCGGAATTCCAGCATGCATACTCCATTTGTCCTGCCCAGGACAACTGCCTGGAGGCCTGCATCAAAGTGGAACTTCGATCCAATACGTGGGCGCTTGGATGTCTTGACCAAACATTCACATCTAAAGCTTCCCATGCTCTCACTATTCCCTATCTGTTGACGCCCGCCTGCTACCGAGAGGCACGAGCGGACGGGTGGGATGGTTTGAGCGGGGGTTATAGTTTGCCCAGCATAGCTAAGAAGCAGAACCTCAACTTTTCCTCCGGTCTCTTTCGAGCCAATCAGGCGAGCCGGAACCACGCATGTATTGTTTACAACCAGGAGGTCCCCGGGGGAAAGCAGCCGGGCGATGTCGGCAAAACGGCAGTGGGATACCTTTTGCCGGTTCCTTTCAAGGACCATCAGCCGGGATTCATCCCGGGGAGATGTGGGCGCCTGGGCAATAAGTTCCTCAGGTAGGCTATAATTGTAATCGTTTATCGAATACATGTCTCTAATCGTTGTTATTAATTAGTGTCCATCCATAAATGGCATATTTTGGCCCGATGCGGCGTTCTCCGCGGGCTTCCGTCCTCAACGTAGCGCTGCTACGCCTGCGGCGAAAACCCTTGTGCGGCCTTGCCTCAGACCAAAATCTACCGTTTCTG
>DAOUTV010000096.1 GCA_030668505.1 Desulfobacterales bacterium
CCTTCCTCCAGTTCAGACGGTGTGACCGCAAAACTCTTCAACATTCCCAAAACATCCGTAAACCAGAACTGAATGAAGCTGACTTTCGTGTCTTTTACGATGTTCAAAACATCCTGTTCGGTCTTACACATAATAAATGAGTCCCCCTTTTAGCCCTATTCTTGAAAACAAGCTTTTCTGTATCGTCCTTCTTGGCCCTTATCCGAAATGCCGCTGTCTTGTCAATCAGTTTAAAAATGTCGAGAGTCTATCAATTAAGCAAGAACGACAAATCGAATGAATCATCGGCTTTCATTCCTTATCCTGTCGATTAGCTCCAAGAATTGCCTACCGTACTTCCTCAACTTCACCTGGCCCACCCCAACAATGCCCAGTAGCTCATCAGGAGTTGTTGGAAGCATCCTGGCCATTTCCCGCAGGGTTCGATCCTGAAAGATGCAGTAGGCCGGCAATCCCCCCTTTTGGGCAAGGCTGGAACGCAGCTCCCTGAACCGATTGAAAAGATCAATTTCCGGTTTGTCCACCAGGCCCCCTTCATCGGACACAGTGGCTTCCTGCTTCAAGGGATGAGAAAGAAGGACCACCTGCCTGCTTTGCATGACCTCGTGTCCCCGGCCGGTGAGCTCCAGTACCGGATAGATCTTTGCGCCCATAGACAGCCGCCGGGAAGAGATACATCCCTGAAAGATGAGTTCCTGGATCCATTGTTGCACCTGAGCCTGACTGTATTCGGAAAGGAGCCCGTAGGTGGAAAGGTGGTTGAGTCCGAACTGAAAGACCATACGGTCCTTTGAGCCGGTGAGCACCTTGGCAGCCATGGCCTGACCAAAGCGTCCTTTAAGCCGGGCAATACAGCTCAACACCTTAACTGCAATGATTGGCTCAGAGGCATGTGTTCCCGAGCCTGACCTACGGATGGGCTTCCGGCAGACATCGCAGGCCCTGCAACTTCCGCCCTCCACGCCCTCTCCAAAGTAGCGAAGCAAAAAGGCCCTGCGGCACTCCTGGGTGCTTGCATATGCCATGACCTGATCCAGCTTCTCAAGCTCGTAGGCCTTGCGAATTTGAAGGGCATCAAAATCAATCGTGAGTTCTCCTGGTTTCACACGCTGCATGATACGCAGTCCCCGGCCGCGAAAGGGGGGAATATAGGTGACCTCACCCATGACTGCCATCTCGGAGAATGTTCTTCTTAAGGCGTCGAGAGAAATGCCTGTTCTTGCAGCCAGATCACCCGGGAGAAACTGGACCCCTTCCATGAGTTCATATTCGTCATAGATTCGACACATAGCATTGAGCAAGCCCTTCTTGATCTTAGTCCTGGATGAAACCTTGTCCAGAAGATCTTGGGGCTTTGTATGAAGATAAAGTTCTGCCTGGTTATCGTAGCGCTTGAGTCTTTCAACTGCACCAGCATCTTCCAGGATCTTGATGCATGAGCCCACGGCCATTTCCGAAAGGTTGTCTTTACTCATCTCGGCTATTTCACGATAGGTGATCCAGACAAGGTCCTCAGGGCGTTGTCTAAGCAGTTCATAGACACCAAATATGGTTTCGAGCGGCGGATAGCGCGCATCAATAAAAAATTCCTGCAGTCTCCTATCTGCCGGGCTGTACAGGAGCAAGCAGGTGGCGGGGTCACCGTCTCGACCGGCCCGGCCACCTTCCTGATAATAGGCCTCGATGGTACCGGGAAACGTATGGTGTATGACCATACGGACGTCTGAACGGTCAATGCCCATACCGAAAGCATTGGTGGCCACTACAAGGTCGGACCGGCCCTCCATAAAGTCCTCTTGGGCCCTGGTCCTGTCAACTTCCTCCAGCCCGGCATGGTACCCCTTTGCATTTTTTCCGCGTGGGGCGGATTGCAGGCTTGTGACGATGCGATCCACTTTTTTTCTTGTGCCGGTATAGACAATGGCAGCTCCGGAAAGGCTTCCCAGGCGGTCCTTAATAATGGCCAATTTCTGTTTCTCGCCCCTTGCCTGAATGACCTCCCAGAAAAGATTGCGGCGATCAAAGCCGGTGATAAACTCCTTAGGGGCACCCAACCCCAATTGCTCCACGATATCTGAGCGAACCCTGTCTGTAGCTGTGGCCGTGAGGGCAATCGTCTGTGGCCGGCCCAAGCGGTCAAGTGCCTGACTGATCCTCAAATAATCGGGTCTGAAATCATGACCCCACTGTGATATGCAATGTGCCTCATCCACAGCCACCATGGAAACATTGCACTGCCTCACTGCCTGAATAAAGAGGCGATTTTGCAGTCTTTCGGGAGAGGCATAGACCAGCTTTATCTTGCCTGTTGCGATTTGCTTGAGTGCCTCTTCCTGCTCTCTTAGCCTCATTAGGCTGTGAATAGCTGTGACCGGAAGGTCGAGCACACCGAGTGAGTCCACCTGGTCTTTCATTAGTGCGATGAGGGGAGAGATCACAAGGGTGCTCCCGGTTCTGAGAAATGCCGGAACCTGATAGCAAAGGGACTTGCCCCCTCCGGTAGGCATGATGACCAGGGCGTCTTCCCCGGAGAGGACAGCTTCTATAATCTCCTTCTGCCCCGGCCGAAATTTCTGAAACCCGAACACACGCTCCATGAAGGACAAAGCATTATCTATAGATTCATCGTGGCAGTGAGACCTTTGCAAAACATCCTCTTCGTAGAAGCTGTTTAAAAACCCTAGTAATAATTGACGGGCAAATTTCCGAAATGGTAAAAGGCAGGAGATAAAACAGGCCGCCCGTGAGCTTAATGCAATCTCCATATTCAAAGCTCATGGTCTTATTTGCACAAACTGACGTCCTTTTATCTTGAGAAGATAGATCTGTTTGTTTACATCCCCTGTTTCGTCAAAGGAGGTGAGGCCGGTCACCCCAGGGAAGTCTTTTATATCCATGAGGGCCGTCTTTAATGTGCGTCTGGACTGAACCTCGGGCTGGTTCACCAGTTTGAAAAACATTGAGGCCGTATCGTAGGCTTCAGCCTCCAGAAATCCTGGGGAGATACCGAAAATCTCCTTAAAACTCTTGACAAAATTCCGCACCCTGGGTGACGGACTGTTCACAAAGAAATCATCGGGCACAATAGCTCCTTGTACATATTTTTGGGCCATTTGAATCAATTTTTCCGAATGCCAGAGATTGGTACCCAGCAAAAGGGCATCGGCTACATCATAAAATGTGAACTGTGGGGCAATCAGACCGACCTTCTCAAAAGTGTCCGGGATAAAGACGGCCCCAAAATCAATTATCGGTTCGGGCCCCTCCTTCTCTTCTTCCGGCGATAGATTTATTAGGTATTCTGCGGGTTCTTCCGGTCTCGGATAATAGAGGCCTACTAACCGCTTGATAGCGTCGGCAAAGTCGGTTTGGTCCGGGCCATATGATTCAACACCGACTATTTCAGCCCCGTGAAGTATCAGTTCATCCCAGAATGTGTTCATAAAGGAAATACCATAGCGTTCTTCAGGATAAAGGACGGCAAATTTCTTGATCCCCAGCTCTTGGGCTGCATAAGCTACAATTGCCTTAACCTGCAATGAGAAAGTCAGAAAGTTTCTAAAGACGTAATCTCCCAATTTGGTAATATCCGGTTTCTGGGTCAGCGTCATGATGGGGCACTTCAAGTCCTGGGCCCTTATAGCGGCTGACTCTGATGTAACCATGGGCCCGATAACACCTATTACGCCGTCCTTGAGGACCAGGCTCTCAACTGCACTGGCAGCTTCGTTGGGGACCCCTTTGGAATCATTGATGAGCAATTGAATCGGGTTGACGTGGGGTTGTGCGTTGAATTGATTCAGGGCAAGCTCAATGCCCATTAGGGCTCGGTTTCCAAAGGACTCGTAAGGCCCGCTCAGGGGCAGGACACAACCGATGGAGAAACGGTCCACGACCAACCTTGACTTTAACTCTTCCATGAGGCCCGTGGCATTTTCAAATTCATCATGGTGCGGGAATAGGCTGACAAACTCCGACAGCACCTTTATCGCCGGCTCAATTTGATCCTCCACCTCATATTCCTTTGCCAATTGAAGGCGTAAATAGCCACCAGGCACCTTGTCTATGTATACGTCAAGAAGGGAATTCAATTCCGGTTCTTTCAGGTAGGTGATAATATCCTTTATTTTGCTCATTATTTCCGTACGTTCCTGCGGATCGGCCAGTTGATAGACACACATATAATTCTCAAGACCCTCTTTGAACTGTTTGTTGGCACTATAGCTGTACCCCATCAGATTGTGTATGCGAAGCTTTTGGCGAGGCGTATTTGCAAGCCCCAAGATGGAGTTTGCGTACTTTACAGCTTCCGTGTACTTCCCTTCCTCATAATAAGCCAATATGACATTGTATCTGGCATCTTGCACAAAGGGACTTCTCGGATATTGACGGACCAAACGATGAAATGCCTGGCGGGCTTGTGGATAATTTCCCATAGCCATGTATACCGATCCCATCTTCATCAGTGCAATGTCCACATGAGGCCCCTTTGGAAACCGACTGAGATGATCCTGGTAGATAGCAAGGGCTTCTGAGTAAGCCTGTTCTTGAAAGAGTTGTTCGGCTTCTTCGAAAAGATCGAGAGCCTGAGTGACCTCAGGCGACACCGGTACCTCCTCCATAATCGGCACGCAGGCCGGCGCACAAATCCACAGAACAAAAAGACACACTAATTGAAGCTTTTGCCATCGCCAAAATTGGCAGAGCCATGGCTTGTCAGTTCCGGAAAACAATAGGGATACCTCCTCAAAGTCTACGGAGTAACTCTGATGGTTTCGAAAGAAGTGTCCAATTCACTTGATTGGTCGCTAAACTCTCACTTTCTATCAAAACGTGGTTGCGTTGTAAATGGGTAAGGTGTATAAGAATATTATGATATGCAGCTATTTATGTAACCTATTGAACTCATAGATCTTTTACGGCAATCAATTCATGCCTGCGACGCGGAACGGTTGAGTATTGGACTACCCTGCACTGCATGTTCGGATGGGCCTATTAGACCCTATAAGTCGGTTCCGGGCCGGGGAGTAGTGCAAGAATGAAATAAGTAGAATTCGTTGCAAGTTGCGGTTTAAGATTTTTGTAAGAGTTTAGCTTTTTGAAATCGGGAGGTATAAAATGCAAGAAGAAAAGGTCGGAAAAGTGCAGAAGTTTTTTTCCAAACCGAGCGTAGCGGCTATTGAAGTCATTGCCGGTGTGCTTAAAATTGGGGACAAGCTCCACTTTAAGGGCCACACTACCGATTTTGAAGACACCATCACCAGTATGCAGGTAGAAAATGAGCCTATTGAGGAGGCAAAACAAGGTGACCTTATTGGAATAGGAGTAAAAGAAAGGGTAAGAGAAAACGATACTGTTTACAAAATCGTTTAGGTGGCTGGCGGGCGATCATCGCCCCCTGGCCGGAGTAATGAATAGACTACAGAAAGGAGAAAATGAAATGAAACAAATCGTGGCGGTAATTGTTGTCTCATTCGTAACGGCAGCCGTTCTCATTTGGAGTCTGTCGACAATGATCCGATCTCCCCAAGAAAATCACAACCTCGGTCCAGAAATAGCTGAAGTAAGAACAAGCTCTCATTAACCATGCAGCATCTGAGGACCCACCAACCGAATACCGGAAATGGCAGTTCACACATAATGCCGGGTGAGGTTCTCATTGACAAAAATCGTAGCAGAAGGAATTGTGAAGTGGTTTATAGAGGGTCTGTATTCAAGACGCTCGACCGGATGACTTTTGACGTAGAACAGGACGCCAATTAAAATCCTTCGTAACAAATTAGCGCTTTCAAAAACCCTGTTGTGCGAACGACATTGAGCAATTTTGGAAAAAGATTTAGGATGAGCCTGGCGTTAAGAATTACAAACTGTTTGAGGGCGTTAACCCGAGTTTTTTCAATTTAGCCAGGCGAATCGAAAATCCCAAAATTGTTCACAGGAGGGAGTAAAATCCGGGTTTTTTCAAAAGGCTAACCTCCTACAATTCTTCTACTCTCCCCTGCTTGTTTTTATGAAAACCGTTACTTTTTGCTACAGGTGGGTTTTTTAAAGCATGGGATGTCAGCCCTATAGTAAATTTTTTTATCAAGATTAGGCAAAAGAGTTTGACAGACTTTGTGATATCCATTATAAATTTATAATAAAATTGTCTAGTGGGCAACCATAGATATTGGCAACCTGTACACCTTTCGCTTAAATAATTAGCCCCGCTATAAATCGGCGTTTTGCCGTCAAAAAGTGTGGGGCCAATAGTTGAAATCTTGAAAGTACGATCAGGCTGGCAGGATTCAGGAGGAAGTTTATGGCTATAGCCTATCAAGAGATGCTTGAGCGTAGGAAACATAAACGATTTCAGGTACAAGACGAAGCAATTGCGGTTTTAAGACCTATTGTTGATACGCGCGGTCCAATCATCGATATAAGCAGGGGAGGACTTGCCTTTCGCTACATTACTGCCAAAGAATCGTCGAGCCGATCATCGAAGTTAGATATTTTGTTGCCCGATCTTAGTTTTTATCTAGGTCACCTGCCGATTAGGACCGTTCGCGATTTCGAGGTGACTTCCGAATACGCCTTAGGAAGTACTAAAACGAGACGATGTTCTGTTCAATTTGGAAAACTAACCCCAAAACAGATATCCCAGATAGAAAGGTTCATGGTAAATCACACTCGTCGGTTGGCAACTAGCTGACCCAAAGAAGTATAAAAAACTGTCCATATTCACAAACCTCATCCTTGACTCACTGACCTCGGGGGGATGGGGCTTTTTTTTAA
>DAOUTV010000085.1 GCA_030668505.1 Desulfobacterales bacterium
AGTACCTCAGTACAATGTGTTCAACTACTATCTGGATCTCCAGAGAAAATGGGAGAAGATGTGTCGGACTATCGCTATGACAAAGGAACTTCGCCAAGAGTGTCTTGCCTTGCTGCCAAGATTCCCTTTGCATTAGTGGGAACTGAGCTTCCCCTATTCTTACGGCTCCTTATTACACTATAGTGACTTTCATTAACCTTGATTCCTCGGAAACTCTGAAGTCATATGCATGTGAAAAGTTGGATCGATTTGATAAGTACGTAGAGAATCCAGCAAAGGCAAACGGGGTGCTCACCGTGGAAAAATTTAGGGTTGCCTCAACTTTAGGAAAAGAGTCATGATCGAAAAACACAAGGAAAACCCGATTATCAATCCGTCGGACGTCAAGCCGTCCATGGAAGAATACCGGGTTCTGGGAGCGTTCAACCCAGGCACCACGGTTTACCAGGACGAAATTATTCTTTTGCTCCGCGTAGCGGAAGGCTGCAAGCCCAAGGAAGGGTATGCCCGGGCCCCGGTATGCCGGTTCGAGAGTGGCGAAGCTTGGCCGGACGTGGTGGAGTTTTCCATGTCTGACCCGGACGTGGTCTTAAAGGACACACGGGGTATCGTGTACAAGAGCCAGGATTACCTGACCAGCATGAGCCATATTCGCCTAGCCCGCAGCCGGGACGGGATCCACTTCACCGTAGAGGACAAGCCCTTCATCGCGCCTCACGACGACACAGACCGCTACGGCGTGGAAGACGCCAGGGCCACGTTCATTGACGGAAAGTATTACATCAATTTCACCGTGGTGTCCCAGGATTCCTGGGCCACGGCTTTGGCCGTGACCGAGGATTTCAAAACGGTGAAGCGCAAGGGCATCATCTTCCACCCGGAAAACAAGGATGTGGCCATTTTTCCGGAAAAGATCAACGGCAAGTACATCGCATTGCACCGGCCCAATAACTCGGGGTTCGGCAAGGCCTCCATCTGGTACGCTGAGTCCCTGGACCTGCTCCACTGGGGCAACCACAACTGCATTGCCCGGCCCAGGGACAACCGTTGGGAATCGATGAAGATCGGAGGCGGGGCTCCGCCCATAAAGACCAAGGAGGGCTGGCTCGTCATCTACCACGGCAAGGGTGACAAGAGCCTGTACTCGCTGTTTTGCATGCTCCTGGACCTGGACGATCCCAGCAAGGTCGTGAAGCGGGCGGAGGAGCCTCTATTGATCCCCACGGAACGCTATGAGAAAGAGGGTTTCTTTGGAAACGTGGTCTTCTCAAACGGCATGGTGGAAAAGGACGGCAAGGTTTTTGTGTACTACGGGGCCGCCGATGAATCCACATGCGTGGTCGTCACGGACGTGGACAGCCTGCTGAACAGCTTTTAGGCTTGGCTGGTCGTTGGTTGGTAACCTGGAGGGACTGTTGAAACTGTGCATGGATCTCCGGAAGTATGACGGGGTCGTGGGAGGCGTCGAGCAGCTCATCGTCCAGATCGTGCGGTACGCCGCATCCAACGGCCATTCGGTGATTCTTCTCCCCAAGCAGAACCGATTCCAGGAAGTGGAAGCGATGTTCAAGGACGAAAAGAACATCAAGTGCCTTCCCCTTCCGGTAACCACCCATGCGATTTCATTGAAAAACATGCGCCTGGACTCCACCACCATCCAGGACATCGCGGAGCGGGAAAAGGTGGACCTCATCCATTTCCCGTACAACTGGAGCTTCCCGTGGAAGAAAAAGGTCCCCTGCGTGCTCACCGTGCATGACGTGATCCCCTTCACCTTCCGGGAGGCCATGCCGCTGTTCCACAACCTGTTCGTCTACAAGTCGGCCATCCGGCGGGCCTGCAAGCTGAATGACGTCGTGATGACCGTGTCTGAGTTTTCCAAGAAAGACATCGCGAAGAAGGTGGGCATCCCGCTGGAAAAAATCCGCGTGATCAACAACGGAGTGCGCGAGCCCAACCGCGAGGTGGCCCCGGAGGTCGTCGAGTGCCTGTTCAGGGGGCTGAACCTGGGCGAGGATTTCATTCTGAACGTAGGCGGCATCCACGAGCGGAAAAATGTCGTGCGCCTCATCCACGCCTTCACCAGGCTGGCTGATACCGGCTACGGTGGCAAGCTCGTGATCACCGGCAAGGTATCCGGCCTTCCGTACCAGGAAAAGATGAAAAGGCGGTGCGACCGGGCCGTGGAGGAGACCCGTATGGGCGGCCGCGTGGTGTTTCACCGGGTTCATCACGGAGGACGAGCTGGATGCGCTTATGGCCCGGGCTCGGCTGTTGATTTACCCATCCCCGTACGAGGGCTTCGGACTGCCCATCTTGGAGGCCATGAAAGTCGGACTCCCGGTGATCACGTCAAACATCACGGCCATGCCGGACGTGGCCGATGACGCGGCCCTGCTGATCGATCCTTACGACATCAAGGCCATGGCACATGCCATGAAGCGGCTACTCATTGACAAGACGCTCCGGTCCGAGCTGGTCCAGAAGGGCAAGGAGCGGGTTAAGGACTTCTCCTGGACCCGCTCGGCCAGCCAGTATATGGAACTGTTCGAGAGTCTGGTATAAACTGGCATCAAGTGCGGCAAAGCTCATTAGCCCACCCGCTATCAGCAAAGGAGACAGCCTGTGACCTGCTGGAGTTTTCGCGAACAGTTGAGCCGGCAAGACAGGTTGCGACGGTCGGAAGGCCTGCAAAATCCGGGATGATCAAAATGATTGACATTGACCTGCTATTATATTGTCCTTTGTGTGGTATGTGTTAGAACAATGGCCGAATATCGAGCGAGGTTGCTTTATTGAATCCCTTTTACAAAAATTTGGCCCTGTGGCTGGCCCTATGTCTTGTCATGATATTGCTCTTTAGCTTGTTTAGGCAGTCAAGGGTCGATGACAGAGAAATTAACTATACGCAATTCATGGCCCAGGTGGAAAAGGGACTCGTGGCAGGTGTGGTCATTCAGGGCCAAGAAATCTCCGGCACCGATGTGAATGGTCTCCGCTTCAAGACCTTTGCTCCTCAGGACGCAGACCTGATCAACATCCTGAGAAGTCACGGTGTCTCCATTAGAGCCAAGCCCCCTGCCGACTCCCCATGGTATATGACCATACTGGTCTCCTGGTTCCCAATGATTCTCCTGATTGCCGTGTGGATCTTCTTTATGCGCCAGATGCAGGCAGGAGGGGGCAAGGCCCTATCTTTCGGGAGGAGTAAGGCCAGGCTTTTTTCGGATCAGTCTGAAAAGGCAACCTTTGAAGATGTAGCGGGGATTGATGAGGCCAAGGAAGAGTTGGGTGAGATCATCGATTTCTTGAAAGATCCCAAGAAATTTACCCGCTTGGGTGGCAGAATCCCAAAGGGTGTGCTTCTCACGGGATCCCCGGGCACCGGGAAAACCCTTTTGGCAAAGGCAATTGCCGGGGAAGCAGATGTTCCATTCTTCAGCATCAGCGGTTCGGATTTTGTTGAGATGTTTGTAGGCGTTGGAGCGTCCCGTGTCCGGGACCTCTTTGTCCAGGGGAAAAAACATGCCCCGTGCATTATCTTTATCGACGAAATCGATGCTGTGGGCCGACACAGGGGTGCTGGCCTTGGAGGGGGGCACGACGAAAGAGAACAGACCTTGAACCAACTCCTGGTAGAGATGGATGGATTTGAATCGAATGAAGGCGTGATTTTGATATCGGCTACAAACCGGCCCGACATCCTGGACCCCGCTCTTATGCGCCCCGGGCGTTTTGACCGCCAGGTGGTCGTGCCAGTGCCCGATCTGAAGGGACGTGAAGGGATTCTCAAGGTCCACAGCCGCAAGACACCCTTGGCAGACGACGTGGATTTAGCCGTGCTTGCACGGGGCACACCTGGCTTTTCCGGTGCTGACCTTGAAAACATGGTCAACGAAGCCGCACTCCTGGCTGCCCGGTCTGACAAGGACTTCTTGGAGATGGCTGACTTTGAGGAGGCCAAAGACAAGGTACTCATGGGAACAGCCCGCAAGAGTATGATCATCACTGAGGAGGAAAAGCGGAATACTGCATATCATGAAGCAGGCCACACCCTGGTTGCCAGGATGATCCCCGGCACCGACCCGATCCACAAGGTTACCATCATACCCCGGGGTCGCTCCATGGGCCTCACCCAACAGCTCCCCATTGACGAAAAGCATACCTATCCGAAAAAATACCTCCTGAACAACCTTGCTATACTTATGGGTGGTCGCGCAGCCGAAGAGCTGGTCCTCAACCAGATCACGACCGGTGCGGGCAACGACATTGAACGGGTCACGGAGACTGCCCGCAAGATGGTCTGTGAGTGGGGCATGAGTGAGAAACTCGGCCCCCTAACTTTTGGCCGGAAGGAAGAGCAGATCTTCTTGGGGAGAGAGTTTGCTCAACGTCGGGACTACAGTGAAGAGACTGCCGTGCTTATCGACAAGGAGGTTACACGGCTTGTTTCAGAGGCGTACAAAAGGGCGAAAAAGATCCTCCAAGAGAATATGGACACGCTCCACGCCCTGGCAGAGGCCTTGCTTGAGAGGGAAACCTTGGCAGAAGGCGATATCGACGCTATCATAGCAGTAGATGTTCATGCGGCCCAATTTTAGCCCATCACCGATGCATTGAACATATTATGGGCCGATATCAGTTTTGATTTGGGCAAACCATCTCGGATTTGGAAACAGCTATGGAGGTTTTGAAATGGCTCGTGTTACCATCGAAGATTGCTTAAGGCGGGTTCAGAATCGCTTCTTGCTCGTTCATGCTGTTACCAGACGGGTTCGACGAATGCGGCAAAATGCCCAGTATTTGGGGGGCTCGCCACAGGGTGAAGACATCATCATAGCACTCCGTGAAATCGCAGCAGGAAAAATCAATATCAAAGATGAAGAGTCTGAGGACCAACAGGAGAAATAAAGGAGTCCCCGTGTCTCATCAAGGCATAAAATCGCTTCGCGATTTTATATAACGCGGCTACGCCGCTTAGAAAAAGGAAATTCCTATACTATCAAGGTAGTCTTGGACGGATAGGAAGAAAAGATGATAACGCGGACAAACTATTGCCCCAACCTCAATCACGGGCGCAGAAACGCTCCGGTGCGCTTCTGCCCGATGTGTGGCGAGGTCGTGAATGAAAACATCCCCATCAAAAAGTGTACTGAAGAGGAACACGCAAAAAGCCGACGTGAAAGAAACAAGTATTGTTTGGATTGTGGTGAACAGCTTATCCAAGGAATATGACAGTAACGAGGCTCGTGGCCGGGAAGCAAAATATGGATAAACAAGCCCAAAATATCATCATTTAGCAAGCCAAGAAGACCGATTACGTGTCAAACAGATGACAACCTATCAGGGTCAATACGTTTTGGTGCTTCGGCAAGAAAGATGATTTCGTAAAAAGTCGATTTCGTTCACTCCGTGAGCATTTTGGGCGCACTTAAGATGTTCAGCTAAAACGCTAACACGTAGTGAAGCATGGCGCTCAACTCGGGCTAACGCCCTCAAACAGTTGGCATTTTTTAACGCCGAACATCTCAAGTGCTTCTCTCCCAAAATCCCCAAAGTCGTTCACGAAAGACTTTTTACGAGACCATCAAGAAAGAAGGCTTCGTAAAAAGTCGAATTCAGCAAATGTGTCATTTCGACCGCAGGGAGAAATCTTGTGGTTTCAACCTGTTACATCGAAAAGATTTTTCGCTTTCAGCCGTCGTAGCCGAGGCTACTATGGCGAAGTCGGCTCGCTCGAAATGACAAGTCGTCACTCCGGTGAAAACCGGAGTCCAGAAACTCTGTAACCAATTGAAAAAACTGGATTCCGGCTTTCGCCGGAATGACAAAAAATGGTGTTTTTCGACTTTTTACGATGTCATCAAGAAAAAGGGCGGAACATATCGGGGGCATATCCGCCCTGAACAAAGAAGGGAAAACCAATGGCACGGTGGAAAAAGTCAGGTCACAATTGCCCGCGGTGCAACCAGGAGACAGAGGTCTTGGTAGGCACAATGGGTGACCACGATGGCGTTTCTTCTGCTGAAAGATGTTGGAGCTGTGGATGGGTTCCAGGATCTCATAAGGAGGAGGGAAAGCCAGAGGAGATGGTCGAGATGCTGAACGCAAAGGAGACTGCCAAGAACCAAGGAATCTCTTCCAGGTAAAGAGGACGGGGGCTCCGGGGGCCAGCATCCGGTCAATGGTCTCAGATATTGATGCGGGGACTGCAGCGATTCTCAAGCCTCCACGTGCGAACATGAGCAAACCCATCCACACATGAACCCGCAGATGAGGCACACCAAATTCTTCGCCATGTTGAGCATCCAGAAGAAAGAATACTTCAAGAGGTTGCTCAGTCAAAGATTAGATGACCTTTTGACAGAAGCAAATAAGACTTCCGGTGGCATGACCGATTTTAGAGATCACTCTCCTGATCTCCTCGAACAGGCATCCATAGAGTCCGATATAAGTTTTGGCTTTCGCATTAAAGGAAGGAAAAGTATCCTGATAAGAAAGATTAAGGAAAGGCAACTGTTGTTGATTTGGACGTTTAGTAGCGGCTTGACAAACAGGCTTGAAACAGATAATGAATTGGGCCATGCGGTATCTGGAGTGTTTGGATCTGCCCGCCAATTGACGGCCATGCCCTAATGGATTGCTAATTACCTGTTATTGCTTTCCAAATGTAAACCCTGGCTCTCCTCTTGAGTACCCCGCTACATCCTGCGCATTCAATTTGGGATGGCTGTCAGCTTAGGCCGCAGCTTTTGCTAACAGCGGGGGCCGTCCTGTGAATGGCGCTGGTTTTTGCCAGTCGGCGTTTGCAAAATATTGATCTGTGCGGTTAGGGTGATTCTTGAGCCCTTCCGAATGATCTAATTCTGATCGGCGGGTTCCCGTAGGGGCGAGTTTACCTCGCCCGAATCGATTTGGCGGGCGGCGTAAAGCCGCCCCTACGACGTCTCCCTCATAACCATCAACTCATTGACAAAACACGGTGAATGCTAACCGCACAGCTCCA
>DAOUTV010000082.1 GCA_030668505.1 Desulfobacterales bacterium
CTCATTTATTATGTGTAAGACCGAACAGGATGTTTTGAACATCGTAAAAGACACGAAAGTCAGCTTCATTCAGTTCTGGTTTACGGATGTTTTGGGAATGTTGAAGAGTTTTGCGGTCACACCGTCTGAACTGGAGGAAGGTTTGACCGAAGGTATGGGTTTTGATGGCTCTTCCATAGAAGGGTTTGCCCGTATTGAAGAAAGTGACATGATTGCCAAGCCGGACCCGACCACATTTCAGTTTTTGCCATGGAGACCTGGGGATCGACCCGTGGCTCGGATGTTTTGCGACATCCTGAAGCCGGATGGTTCCCCTTATGAGGGAGACACTCGATTTGCCTTGAAGCGTGTCTTGAAGAGGGCAGCCGACAAAGGATATACTCTTTATTTGGGTCCTGAGCTCGAGTATTTCTATTTTGAGAGTAATCAGGCCCCTAAGACCATTGACAAGGGTGGATATTTTGACGCCCGGCCTTTGGACATGGGCGGTGATTTGAGAAGAGACACGATCTTTGCCCTTCAGGATATGGGGATTCAGGTAGAATACAGCCACCACGAGGTTGCCCCCAGCCAGCATGAGATTGACGTGCGTTATGACGAAGGTTTGAAAATGGCCGATAAAACCATGACCATAAGGATTGTGGTCAAGGAGTTTGCCAGGCAGCATGGGGTATATGCCACATTTATGCCCAAGCCCATATTCGGCGAAAACGGCAGCGGCATGCACACCCACCAATCTCTGTTCAAAGGAGATGTGAATGCCTTTCACGATCCTGCTGACAAGTACCATCTTTCCCAGGTGGCAAAGTGCTACATTGCCGGGATTTTAAAACATGCCCGGGAGATTACCGCTATCACCAGCCAATGGGTGAATTCCTACAAGCGTTTGGTTCCTGGTTATGAGGCGCCGGTCTATGTGGCATGGGCGAGGCGCAACCGTTCCACCTTGGTTAGAGTTCCCATGTATAAGCCGGGCAAAGAGAAGGCTACCCGGGTTGAATTCCGTTCTCCGGACCCGGCCTGTAACCCCTACCTTGCCTTTGCCGTGATGCTGGCTGCAGGACTGAAGGGGATCGATGAGGGCTATCCTATACCGGATCATATAGAAGAGGACATTTATCAATTCAGCGCCGAAAAGCGCAAGAAATTAAATATAGAAGAACTCCCCGGGAATCTATATGCAGCTATTCATGAGGTGGAAAAATCCGAACTGGTGCGCGAGACACTGGGAGACCACATCTTTAACAACTTCATTGAAAACAAAAAAATAGAGTGGGATTACTACCGCACCCATGTGAGCCAGTATGAGATTGAAAAGTACCTCCCGATTATGTAGAAAGGCTATCTCTCGCCCGCTCCGCTCGAGAGCGCAGAGATCACAGAGATGACTCTTATCTTGGCCTGATTTTTTGAGAGGGAAAAATCAGGCCAAACTGTCAGCCCCTGTCGGGACGATCACTATTGTGTTTGTATGTTGCATCCAAGATGGAGTCCAGACACGTATGCGAAGCATTGCAGCTTGAGCAGATTTCCTGAGAGAGGAAATCTGCTCAAAAACTCTGTGGCTCCGTGGACTCTGTGAGAGATAAGAATCGGCACGATTATCGGGGATAGACTGTCATGAAGATCGCACTCGCTCAAATTAATCCGACCGTAGGGGATTTTGAACATAATACCGATGAGATGATTGGGTTCATAGAGAAAGCAAAGGGCCTTTCCTGTGATCTCATCGTGTTTTCGGAAATGGTTATCTCCGGATATCCGCCGCTGGATCTTCTGGAGAGGCGAGATTTTGTGGCTGCGAATTTGCGCTATCTGCACAAGCTCGTTGAGACGGTGACAGGGATTGGTGTCATATGCGGGTTTGTGGATGAAAACCCGGATCAAGAAGGCTATCCTCTTTACAACTCGGCTGTCTGTTTTGACACAGGCAAGATCCTCCATCGGGCTCACAAGAGGTTGCTTCCCGACTATGACGTCTATGATGAAAGAAGGTATTTTGAACCGGGTACCGAATGTGCCTCTTTTTTGTACAAAGGCCGGAACATAGGGCTGACCATCTGTGAGGATATTTGGAACGACAAGGATTTCTTTTCACGGCACGTTTTCGCACGGAGGCTTTACCCTGTTGACCCGGTAGCCGGTATGATCAAACAAGGGGCCGATCTCATCATAAACATATCTGCATCTCCTTACTTTGCCGGCAAAAGAGAATTCAAGTGGGACATGCTCGGCAGTATTGCCAAAAAACACAGGGTCCCTCTCCTCTATGTCAACCAGGTGGGCGGCAACGACAGTATGCTTTTCGATGGCTTGAGCACTGCTTTTGATTCAGCAGGTCAAATGATGGCCCGTTCCCGTGACTTTGAGGAGGACATTGTCGTTTTTGATACCGACACGCAAAAAGGTGATCTTCATCCGGTCAGTGTAACGGAGCCGGAGTCCATCCTGAAGGCACTGATTATGGGAACCAGAGACTATATTAGGAAATGCGGATTTGCCAGGGCATTGGTAGGATTGAGCGGGGGTATTGATTCGGCCCTCACTGCATGTATCGCCGTTCAGGCCCTGGGCAAGGAAAATGTCCTGGGTGTTTTCATGCCTTCGCAATACACCTCCAAAGAAAATTATGAAGACACTGAATCGCTTGCACGCAATCTGGGCATTGAGCTTGTTAGGGTACCGATTTCAGGGCTATTCGAGAAATATCTCCAGGAACTCTCCCCGGTTTTCAAGGATGTTGCAACCGAGGTTACCGGTCAGAATATCCAGGCCCGTATTCGGGCGACACTCCTCATGGCTTTTTCCAACAAGCTTGGGTCACTTGTTCTTTCTACGGGGAACAAATCCGAACTTGCAGTCGGCTATTGCACACTGTACGGCGACCTGAGCGGAGGGCTGGCCGTTATCTCGGATGTTCCGAAGGTTATGGTCTACGAACTCGCCCACCTCATCAACAAGGATGGAGAGGTAATTCCCGCAAGAATTCTTCAAAAACTCCCTTCCGCCGAACTCAGGCCTAATCAGTTGGACCAAGATGACCTACCGCCTTATGACATTCTAGATGGTATATTAAAGGCATATATCGAAGACAATAAGGGCCCGGAGGAAATCATTTCCATGGGGTTTGACCCTACAATAGTTAAGGAGACCATTTTCAGAGTTGATCGGAATGAATACAAGCGATATCAGGCTCCCCCTGGGTTAAAGGTTACCACCAAGTCCTTCGGCTACGGAAGAAGATTTCCCATAGCCTGGAAGTATTGGGAATAAAGTTCAAATTCAATGTCATCAACTTATGAACCGTTCCTTTAAGGTCCCCCTTTAAAAAAGGGGGATTTAGGGGGATTTTCAAACTCTTCAAAGAAATCCCCCCCGCCCCCCTGGCCCAGACCGGGGTTGGCAGCATGATACTAGTTCACGCGAATGTCGCGCCAGGGCGGGCCCTTTAGAAAAGGGGGGAGATTTTGAGCTTAAGTTAATGACATTGAGTTCAACCTTCCATTCGTGATTACGGCCAAAGGGACTCCCACTTCGGGAACAAGTTCGGCTCAAGTGAAAAAGAGCTTTCCAGAGGCCCCCTGCTTCCTCTCCGCACTTCCTGTTGACGTCCCAAACCCGATCTGTTACGTAGGGCATTCCGAAAATTCGTATAGCAGCCTATGGCTGTTTGTGAAAGGTGTCTCTATGCCAAGACGTGATGACATAAAAAAAGTGATGATTATCAGTTCCGGGCCCATCGTCATAGGCCAGGCCTGCGAGTTTGATTATTCCGGTACCCAGGCATGCAAGGCCCTGCGTAAGCTCGGTTACGAGATCGTTCTGGTCAATTCCAATCCGGCAACCATCATGACCGATCCGGGCTTGGCCGACGCGACCTACATTGAACCTTTGAACTTGCAGACCATGAAGGAGATTATAGAAAAAGAACGGCCGGATGCGCTCCTGCCGAATCTGGGCGGTCAGACAGGCCTTAACCTTTCCTCAGAGCTTGCCCGTACCGGTGTGCTTGAAGAATACGGCGTCAAGATAATCGGTGTTGAGGTGGATGCCATCAAGCGCGGAGAGGACCGGATTGCTTTTAAGGAGACCATGAACCGGCTCGGTATTGAGATGCCGAGAAGTGAGCCTGCATTCAGCGTGGAGGAGGCAGGAAAGATAGCTGCCGAGCTAGGCTACCCAGTTGTGATTCGTCCTGCTTATACAATGGGGGGAACCGGTGGTGGCCTGGTTTACAATGTGGAAGAGCTTCGGACCGTGGCCAGCCGCGGCATTTCGGCAAGTCTTGTGGGCCAGATTCTGGTCGAGGAGTCGGTGCTGGGATGGGAGGAGTTAGAGCTTGAAGTAGTGCGCGATAACAAAAACCAGATGATTACAGTCTGCTTTATCGAGAATGTGGATGCTATGGGAGTTCATACAGGCGATTCCTTTTGTACCGCGCCCATGCTCACTATTGATCCTGAACTGCAAAAGCGTCTTCAGAAATGGTCCTATGATATTGTAGAGGCTATCAGAGTAATTGGCGGCACCAACATCCAGTTTGCCCATGATCCCAAGACCGGCCAGGTGGTAGTGATCGAAATCAACCCGAGGACCTCTCGCTCTTCCGCCCTTGCCTCAAAGGCTACCGGTTTTCCTATCGCGCTTATCTCCTCCATGTTGGCCGGGGGTATGACACTAGATGAAATCCCGTACTGGAGGGAGGGTACCCTGGACAAATATACTCCGTGGGGCGACTACGTCGTGGTCAAGTTCGCTCGGTGGGCTTTTGAGAAGTTTGAAAATGCCGAGGACAGGCTAGGCACACAGATGCGGGCTGTTGGCGAGGTCATGAGCATCGGCAAGACTTACAAAGAAGCCTTCCAGAAGTCGATCCGATCTCTGGAAAACGGTCGCTACGGGCTTGGGTTTGCCAAGGACTTTCATGAGAGATCGCTGGATGAGCTGATGGAGTTTCTGGCCGAGCCTTCCAGCGAGCGACAATTTATCATGTACGAAGCACTAAGAAAAGGTGCCGGTGTGGACACTCTTTATGAAAAGACTTTTATCAAACCGTGGTTTATCGAGCAGATGAAAGAACTGGTTGAGTTGGAAGAAAAAGTGCTCAAATACAGGGGGAAAACGATACCTGACGATCTTTTGGAGCAGGCTAAAAGGGACGGATTTTCAGACCGTTACCTATCACAGATCGTCGGCATCCCTGAAAAGGATATCAGGCAGCAGCGCACATCTTTGGGTATGGTCGAGGGGTGGGAGCCTGTACCGGTCAGCGGCGTCGAGGATGCGGCCTACTATTTTTCCACCTACAATGCGCCTGATAAGGTACCAACAAGCAAGAGGCGCAAGATAATGGTCTTGGGCGGAGGGCCTAATCGTATCGGACAGGGAATCGAGTTTGACTATTGCTGCGTTCATGCCGCCTTTGCGCTTCGTGACGAGGGGTTCGAGTCGATCATGGTCAACTGCAACCCGGAAACGGTCTCAACCGATTACGACACCTCCGACAAACTGTACTTTGAGCCGCTTACGGTAGAAGACGTGTTGAGCATATACGAGAAGGAAAAGCCCGAAGGAGTAATCGTTCAGTTCGGTGGGCAGACGCCTCTAAATATTGCGAATGAACTGGAAGAGGCTGGTGTCAGGATCATCGGCACGTCACCTGAGACCATAGACCTGGCTGAGGACCGTGACCGCTTCCGCAACATGATGGCCACTCTTGGCATTCCCGAGCCCGAATCCGGCATGGCCAGCACCTTGGGTGAAGCCCTTGAGGTAGCCGAAAGGATAGGCTATCCCCTCATGGTCAGGCCCTCATATGTTCTTGGAGGACGGGCCATGGAGGTGGTTCACGATGAGGAGATGCTCAAACACTATGTGGCTGCGGCCGTGGACGTGTCGCCTGAGCGGCCTATCCTGATCGACAAGTTCTTGGAAAATGCCATTGAGGCGGAGGCAGACGCCATTGCGGACGGCACTGATGCCTTTGTGCCTGCGGTCATGGAGCATATCGAACTGGCTGGCGTGCATTCCGGAGACTCTGCGTGTGTGATTCCGCCGATCAGCATCCCTGCCAAGCACATTGATACCATTTACAGGTATACGAAAAAAATCGCGGTGGAGCTCAACGTCGTAGGTCTAATGAATATCCAGTATGCAATAGCAAACGATGTTGTCTACGTACTTGAGGCCAACCCTCGTGCCTCTCGAACCGTGCCTTTGGTATCAAAGGTGTGCAACATCCAGATGGCGCGGATTGCCACTCAGTTAATGTTAGGCAAAAAGCTTTCCGATCTCGACTTTAAGCCCAGGACAATCCCTCATTTTGGCGTAAAAGAGGCGGTCTTCCCCTTTAACATGTTTCAGGAGGTTGACCCTCTTCTGGGGCCGGAGATGCGATCTACAGGTGAGGTCTTGGGACTCGCCGACTCTTTTGGGCTGGCTTTTTTCAAGGCCCAGGAGGGCGCACAGCAAAACCTTCCTTCCGAGGGTTCCGTGCTGATCACCGTGTCTGAGAGTGACAAATATGCCGTCTTGGAGTCGGCCAGGCAGTTAGTTAAGCTGGGCTTTGAGATCAAGGCCACTGAAGGGACCCACAAGTTCCTTGCCGACAACGGTATTGAATCCGAGGCCATCCGCAAGATGCAAGAAGGCCGGCCCAATATTGTTGACGGGATAAAGAACAATGAGATTCAGCTAATCATCAATACACCGAGCGGCAAACTGAGCAAACACGACGATTCTTATATTCGCAAAGCAGCTATCAAGTACAAGGTGCCGTACATTACCACAACAGCTGCGGCCGTTGCAGCCGCCAAAGGTATTGCTGCTAATCGGCTGGGCCATGGCCAAGTGAAATCCCTTCAGAACTACCATAGAGATATTAAGTGAATCCTGAATACAAAGAACCCTACAACGACGTTTACCACTCCGTCATTCCGGCGAAAGCCGGAATCCAGTCAGAACGATCTGGAATATGGCTATTTTAGTTCATGGTCATAGCTCGACTTCTGGATGCCGGATCAAGTCCGGCATGACAGAATCCA
>DAOUTV010000277.1 GCA_030668505.1 Desulfobacterales bacterium
ATTTTCTGAAGATCAGACCACTGGGTGTCATCACAGGTTTTGAAGATAAGGAAACTTTTTTAAAACGCATGATTCCCTCATACGCGATGTTTCAATACATCAACAGGGAGTTGCCTGAAGACTCGAAGATCTTCCTTATCTACATGAAGAATTTGGGATACCTATGTGACCGCCCGTACTATTCGGATTCCATGTTTGAGTCCTATACTATACAGAAGATTCTGGCTCAATCTTCGACACTAGAGGATGTCTACGTTTCACTAAAGGAGAGGGGCTTTACTCACATACTTTATGATATCAATTATGTTTCGGGGGAGATGAGTACTTTTTCCGAACAAGAAAAGACGCTTTTTTTCGCCTTTCAGAAAAAGTGCCTCGAATTGGTGAGCGCTGACAAGGAACAATATTATCTTTGCCGCCTTATGTAGTAGCACATTGGTATTCACGGGAAGTACATAGACGGCGGTGAGTTTGGATATTCAAACCGGCCTGCCTTGAATCGTTGAAGAGCCTCCTTGTTCTTTTGGCTGTTGCGCAAAAATACAATAGCGATGGGATCAGAGTAGACATAGACCCATGGGCCGCCTTGGCGAATGAGTGCCTGAAAGAAAGGAGTTTGATATGCCAGAAGGATGTCCGAGGGATATTTTTCAATCAAGATTTCCCATCCATCCCAGTCGTGATCTGGTACAAAATGATCGTCAATAACAGACTCTGGGTAAACTGTCCTGAAGCGCCCGTCGATAGATACCATGCAGCTATGATAAAGGTGCCATATGGCACATTCTCCCCAATCGAAGGGTAAGAGCAAGTTGCCTTTAATGTTGTTAAGCTTCAAGAATCGGACGGCCGCCACGGGGTAGGTTTGCGGATCGACGATGATACGACAATTGGTCATAGCATAGCGACGAAAGCCGGTGTAAGTCTGGTAAGCTATAAGAATACCCAAAAAGATGGCTATAAGATTTTGGGAGGTTCTGGTGAAGGTTAGTCTCGGAAACCGGGGTTGAATGTCTGAAATAAGCGCTGAGAGTTGGAAAACTATGTGCGGAGCGACTATAATGCCAAAAAAGGGCATATGTCGCCCGTGGCAAAAAGATGCAATTAGTGTCATCGCACATGCTACCAATTCCCATCCTTGATTTTGTTTTGGTTTTTTGCATAGCGTTGCAATAAACAAGAGCGCCAAGAGCTTGAGGTTTGGATGAGACAAGTCGAGAAGGGGAACCGGGTTCCATTCGCTGATCTGGCGGGGCAAAGACAGGGTCTTATAAAGAAAAATCAATAATTTGTATCCATATGGATTCAAAAGTGTTGCCGCGCTTGTTATTAGAAGCCACATCCATAATGCTCCGAGGCACTTGGTCTTTTTACCAAAGACGAAATGGGTCAGTGTCTTCCAGGTTACGACAGTGATTAGAAGGGTCCAGCCCATCAGGAACCCTCCATGGAGGTTTACCCAAAGAGCCATGAGGCAGGGCAGAAGGAACAGGAGGTTTCTTCTTTCGGAAAAATACTGGTGAAGGACATACAAGAACAGAGAGAAGAACAGAAACGAGAATACCTGGGGCCTGATCATGAATCCAGGCGAGATGACAGAAATAGCCAGTACCATGACAGTTGCATAAACAAGGGGAATTTGTTTTCTAAAGGCACATATATTGGAAAGTACAGCAACAATACACAGCCCGATGCTGAGCTTGCCGAACAGCAATCCGGCATCTCCTAACTGGCGGTAGGTCAAATAAAATATGATTTCTGAAAGCCACTCATGGTTAATCCATGGTTGGCCATAGGCTGTAAAAGAGAAAGGGTCGACTCGGACAAGGCCCTTGGCCTTCCAGATGTCCTCCCCGAACTTAATGTGGCCCCACAGATCTGGATCTGCTGTGATAAAGGAAAAAAAATAGATGGCAGCGCTTACAGGCAAAAGTTTGGCCGCAACATTCAGGTATGGGGAGGGCTCATGGTTCATAATGAGTCGAAGATGATAGGGGAGATTGAGTCTTTATAGCATATGGTTCTTCATTATCAAACAATGGTTTTTGAAATCAACGTTCTGGCTAGTGTGCTGTATCGTAAGTCTCTGTATTCTTTATTGAGTAATAGACCAGAATAATTTTACGAAGTTAAGGATTCTTGCAGACTTGTTATCCATGAGATTGCTTCAGCACTGCGTGCCTCGCAATGACAGTAACAAAGGCACTTTGTCATTGCGAGCGGAGCGAAGCAATCTCCCTCTTGTCTTTTCCACGGCTTCGTAATTGAGTTCACAAATGGCATTATTGTCCAAGACCTTCAAACAAGCGATTTTTGTAGGCGTTGTGCTCCTGGGCACCATCACGGCTACGGAGTTGTCTTTTCGCATTGTAGGATATCAGGGAAATCAGTTTCGTTCTATTCTTTTCGGAGATGACATAAATTCTGTACTAGTTTTCGAACAGTCACCGCTTTTGTGGTGGAAGCTAAGAAAGAATGTCATCGTGCCATTCTTAGGAAAAAAGGTTGCCACAGATAATGTGGGCCTGAGGGTCTGCCTTCACCACAAAAAAAACAGTATCCACAATGCGGTTCGAATCCTTTGTTTGGGCGACTCGAGCACGTTTGGGTGGGGGCTGGACTATGATCAAACGTATTCGTATTTGTTGAAACAAAGACTAAAGCAAACGCTTCGAGACGTGCAAGTTTACAATGGGGGTGTGCCGGGATACACGTCATTTCAATCACTTCTGTTGTTCGAAAGCATTGTGGATCGGGTGAAGCCGCAAGTTGTAATCATTTATTCAAGCAATAACGAAAATTCCTTGGCACAATACTCTGACCGGGAGCGGTTTAAGCTAACAGGACGAATGCTTTGGCTACGGATCTGGTTGAACAGATCCTTAACCTATCAATTCATGAAAGGAGTCCTTATCAGGGCCAAACCCTTCAAGATAACGGGAACCATTTCCTTGGATCAATTGTCGGAGCTTTCGCCAAGAGTGCGCCTCTCGGAATACAGTGAGAATCTGCTCCAACTGATTGAACTTGCCAGAAAAAAAGGCATAGCACCACTCCTTGTCACAGTCCCCAGCCATATAGGCCATCCATATCTGTTCAATGTCCCGGCCAAGGATCCTCAGGTGAACGTATTACTGGAACAGGCAGAAGAACGGATCATGAAAGGACAG
>DAOUTV010000029.1 GCA_030668505.1 Desulfobacterales bacterium
GACTATCCTAACGATGGCCTATCCTCTAACACCTAAGGTGAATTCCATTTTAGGCGCTTATACAAAATCCCGGGTGTCACACTTATTCGCTTCTTGCAATTCATGTATCCAAGGTATCCCATTCCCATGAAGACAACCCCCTGGACTGACTATAGAGAACATAAACATGTCATTACAAAAAACGATCCATAACCGACTCATTGTCGCAACAAAGGAAAAGGATACGGTATACGTTAGTACATTGCGGATGTTGCGGGCTGCTATCAAGAACCGGGAGGTGGAATTACAAGCCGAACTCGACGACCAGGAAATCCTACGCCTGATTAGCATTCAGGTAAAACAAAGGAAAGAGGCTATCCGTCAATTCAAAGATGGTGGTCGAGATGATCTTGTCAACAAAGAAGAACAGGAATTGTCTATACTGATGTCATATTTGCCCGTGCAGCATTCCCCGGAAGCGATTAACGATATTGTCGCCGGGGTGATTCAAGAACTGGGTGCAAAAGACTTAAAGGACATGGGACGGGTGATGAAAACGGTGATGGGCCAATTGGCCGGTTCTGCCGATGGAAGGCTTGTAAATGAAATAGCGAGAAAGCACTTAAGCCGCTAACCTGTTGGAATTCATATTATAGAGGGTATCACATCTTGGCTGGTTTTATACCCGAAGATATCATTGCGCATGTTCGAAATACAGCAGATATAGTTGATGTAATTTCAGAATATGTTGCTCTAAGAAAAACCGGCAAGAACTTCATAGGTTTATGCCCGTTTCATGCTGACAAGAAGCCCTCTTTTACTGTCAGCGAGGAGAAGCAGATATTTCACTGTTTTGGGTGTGGACAGGGGGGCAATGTTTTTAGTTTCCTCGTTCAATACAATAATCTGAGTTTTCCGGAGGCTGTGGGGTTTCTGGCAAAAAAATACGGTATTGAGATACCGACTCGAAGGATGTCGCCTACTAAAAAGAAGGAGTTGGAAGAGAGAGAAGGGTTGTTCAAGATAAACAAAGAGGCTGCTGATTATTTCAAGGGGATTTTGTCCCATCCCTCTTCAGGCAAACGAGCAAGGGAGTATTTGAGTAAGCGGCAAATGACACCGGAGGTCAAAGACCGCTTTATGCTGGGGTATGCACCGAAGTCGTGGACCGGTCTGACACAGTACTTTTCAAAAAAAGGGGTGCCGCTCGATGATCTTCAAAAAGCAGGTCTGGTAGTTGCAAAAAATGGAAGATATTATGATCGGTTTCGCGACCGGATCATATTTCCCATTACTGATATCCAGGGAACGGTATTGGGTTTTGGTGGGCGCTGCCTGGACAACAGTCTCCCTAAGTATCTTAACTCACCTGATACACCGGTTTATCACAAGAGTCGAACATTGTACGGTTTGAATGTTGCTAAAGATGCCTGCCGCCAGAGCGGCTCAGTCTTTATCGTAGAAGGCTATTTTGACCTGCTTGCCTTACACTGTCACGGCATACAAAGTGTGGTAGCAACCCTCGGAACGGCCCTGACGCGGCAACACGTGCGCATCATGAAAGGGTATGCCCGGCAAATGATCCTTGTCTTTGATTCAGATGAGGCCGGCATAAAGGCTGCTGAACGCAGTCTGCCCCTGTTTCTGGAAGAGAAGGTTGATCCTCGCATATTGATTCTTCCTGAGGGAAAGGACCCGGATTCCTATATCTTTGCAGTTGGTGTTGACGGGTTTCTTAAGGAAACCGAAAAGGCCATGAGTGTTATGCCTTTCCTTATAGTGTCTGCAATTAAGAAACATGGCCTTTCTCTGGAAGGCAAGGTGCGTATTATTGAAACATTGAAAGGCCCTCTTGGCACTTTACTCGACGGTGTAAGTCGTTCAGTCTACATAAGGGATTTAGCAGAGCGTCTGGACATCGATGAATCGGCCATCTTGGAACAGGTGAGAATCTCAGCAACTAAGGACAAAAAGGCCGTCTCTTTACCCAAGCCACGGCAAAACTCAAGACTTGAAGAGGTTCTCGTAGCAATGATGCTGCAATGCCCGGAGATGGTGTCCGATTTCAATCCGCAAGAAATTATAGAGGGATTTGAAAGAGTTGAGCTTAAGACATTAGGGCGCATGATTTTGCAGAGATCCACTTCAAACAGACCAGTAACAGGGGCTGATCTGATCGCACAGACAGATGACGCCCGGATGAGGAACCTAATCTCTTCCCTGTTGATGGAAGAGATACAGGCGGATCGTGAAAGTTGTCACAAGATTGTGAGACAGTATCAAGTCCACCTCAGAAAACGACGGATTAGGCTACTTTCAAAAAAAATTAAAGAGGCTGAAAGGACCAATAACCAAGAGTTGCTGAATCAACTCCTTGCTGAGAAACAAAAATGTGCTCAACAGCACGTTGAAGCTTTTTTATAACAACTTTTTGTTAAGTTTGGAGGGAAAATTCCTATGCCCAAGAAGACCAAGGCTGAGAATTTGAAACAATTGATAACCAAAGGGAAAAGGCACGGCTACCTTACCTATGAAGAGCTAAACGATGCCTTACCGAAAGGTTCGGTTTCCCCCGACCAGATCGATAAATTGATAATGGTCTTTGACGAACTTGATATCGCTGTGATTGATGGGACAAAAATCGGGGTACTTAAACCGGATATGGGGCACAAGACCGGAAAGAAGAAGGCTGCGCCTCCGAAACCTGAGCAAGATGTATTTGGCAGGGTCACTGATCCAGTTAAGATGTACCTCCGTGAAATGGGATTGGTATCTTTACTGAGTCGTGAAGATGAGGTGGTAATCGCTAAGCAAATAGAAGCGGGGGACCAGGAAGTTTTGCAGTCCCTCGTGCAGTCTACGGTTGGGGTGGGGAACATTATCAACCTGGGAGATCCTCTTTCGAAAGGCGAAATTCGCCTAAGGGATGTCTTGCGGGACGTGGATGAGATCGATACCTTTGTCGAAGAATGGGTACACACGGAAAAAATTTGCAGGATTATTGACGCTATCAAAGAAATAAACCAGGAAAACGCACATTACCGAGAATCCCTGTTCTCTTCTAAGATGGACCCTCAGGACCGTCGAAGAGCGAGACGCTGTATAAATCGTAGGAACCACAAGATCTTTGAACACATCAAGGATTGGAGGTTGGATGCCAAATTGATCAATTCTGTTGTGGATGAGGTCGAACACTATATAACTCGGTTCGACAGCCTGGAACATGAGTTTTCACAATGTGCTTCACAGTTGGGAGTCACGCTGACCGAGATGCGCAAGGGTTGTAAGCAGAAAACAAAATTTGTCGAAAGGTTATCGAAAGAGCGTGAGCAGAAAAAAACCGAACTTTCAGCCATTGTCAAACGCGCAAGTCAGATATTGGAAGCCATTCATCAAGAAAAGCTCCAATTGAAAATGAACGGTCAGGGCCTGAAGCGCGTGTTGGCCCGAATCAAACAGGGTCAGCACAATACCAGAATTGCAAAAGGTAGAATGATCAATGCCAATTTAAGATTGGTGGTAAGCATTGCAAAAAAGTATACCAATAGGGGGCTTCAGTTCCTGGACTTGATTCAGGAAGGAAACATAGGCCTTATGAAGGCCGTGGATAAGTTTGAATACCGGAGGGGTTATAAGTTCAGCACATATGCCACCTGGTGGATTAGGCAGGCCATCACTAGAGCTATTGCAGATCAGGCCCGAACTATCCGAATCCCGGTCCACATGATCGAAACAATCAACAAGCTGATTCGAACCTCACGCTATTTGGTGCAGGAGTTGGGCCGTGAACCCCTGCCGGAAGAAATCGCTGAAAAAATGGAATTTCCTCTGGAAAAAGTACGCAAGGTATTGAAGATTGCCAAAGAGCCAATATCTCTGGAGACACCTATTGGTGAGGAAGAGGACAGTCATCTCGGGGACTTCATAGAGGATAAGAAGTTTATGTCTCCTTCTGATGCTGCTATCAATTTGAACCTGGCCGAACAAACCCGAAAAGTGCTGGCAACCCTTACACCCAGAGAGGAAAAGGTGCTACGCATGCGATTCGGGATTGGAGAAAAGTCGGATCATACGCTTGAAGAGGTAGGCAAGGATTTTGCGGTTACCCGAGAACGGATTAGACAGATCGAGGCAAAGGCATTGAGGAAGCTGCGTCATCCTACGAGGAGCCGTAAACTGAAGGCCTTCCTGGAAATTTGATAAGTTGTAAGAGTTTGGCTTTTTGAGAAAGGCCGGATTTTACTCATTCCTGTGAGCAAAACGGGCCTTTTTCAGACACGTAAAGTGTTACGATAAGTTCAATTTTCTTGACAAGACGGGTTGTTGCAACTACAGATTGGCTCAAACGACTCTTCGGGCCCATAGCTCAGATGGAAGAGCCACCGGCTCATAACCGGTAGGTCCCTGGTTCGAACCCAGGTGGGCCCACCAATGGGAAAAATATGATTGTTGGGTGTGGAAGGATATACAATAGGTGTCATGCCAAAAAGCCAACCTTAAAAACTTGGTCCGGGTTCAGAATAAAAAAGGTGTGATCCTTGCGATCACACCTTTTTTAGTTTTAGGAGAAAACATTTGATCGTCTCACTGAGAAATATCATAGAGGTCATGGAAGAGATTGCTCCGGCCGCTTTGGCACAGACGTGGGACAACATAGGCCTCCAGGTCGGCCATCATGGCCGGCGGGTCGACAAGATATGGGTTGCGCTTGATCCGACTTATGAACTTGTGGACAGGGCTTGTCTACAAGGGGTTAGTCTCTTGATTACCCACCATCCCCTGATATACAATCCACTTGCGTCTGTTGATCTGGAGACATCCACTGGAAGTATTATACAGGCTGCCTTGGAAAAGAAGCTCGCAATCTTTTGTGCCCATACAAATTTGGATAGTGCCATTGGTGGGGTAAACGATATTTTAGCTGAAAAGGTCGGGCTTCATGACACGACGGTACTGAAACCACCCGACTACGTTGACCAGTATAAACTGGTTGTATTCGTCCCGGTAGGGTACGAGGAGAAGATTGTAGATGCCCTATTTGAATCGGGCGCAGGGAAAACTGAAAAATACAGCCATACGTCTTTTCGGACCAAGGGTGTCGGGACATTCAGACCGGGCCTCACGGCCAAGCCTTTTATGGGTCGGGTGGGTGAAATCAGCCACAGTACTGAATACAGGATAGAGACATTGGTACGAAAGAAGGATCTATTACGAGTCATCAGATCCTTGGAAAGGACACACCCTTATGAGGAGATGGCCTATGACATCTATCCTACAGTTGCGGAAAAATCGAAAGTGGGATTGGGACGTATTGGAAATCTTGGCAAGGACTTGACGCTCGAGGCCTTTGCCCAAATGATCAAAGGAGCATTTGGGTTGGACACGATAAAAGTTGCCGGAGATCCGAGGCAAATGATCAGGCGGGCGGCTGTGTGCAGTGGTAGTGGAAAGGGCCTATTGCAGGATTTCTTTGCCTCTGATGCTCAGGTTTTTGTGAGTGGCGACCTTGGTTATCATGACGGACGAAAGACTGAGGCATTAGGGCGCGCATTGATTGATATAGGGCATTTTGCATCTGAGCACTTAGTGGTAGAAAGCCTTGCGGCAGGTTTGAAAAACTCCCTTTCAAAAAGAGGGTATGCCGTTGAAGTGTACGCATACGCACAGGAACAAGATTGTTTTTATTACCTTTGATTGCAGTCTGATAGCCCCACAACTTAAGGTATTACATTAATTCAGGGCTTTGCGTTGGAATCGTCAAGGAGAGCATTGTGAAAAAACAGATCGACTTTTTAGTAAAACTTCAAGAAAAAGATAGAGTGTTGGATCGGTTCAGGTGGCAAATACGTGAAGGCCCTGAACGACTCCAAGGTCTTGAAAAAGAATTGGAAGGGCTTCAAGAAGATGTCGAGGCTGATAAGCGGCGCATCCAAGACTTGAAGAAAACTCAACGTGAGCTTGAAGATGAGATAGAAGATGGCATAGCCCGCATTAGGAAAAGCCGAGGCCGGCTTATGAGCATCAAGAACAATAAGGAGTATCAGGCCTTGTTAAGGGAGATTGAGGAGACCGAAAAGGGAAATTCAGATAAAGAGGACAAAGCTTTGGGCTGTTTGGAGGATTTGGATAAGCTGAACAAGGAGCTTGGGGCCAAGGAAAAAGGCCTGTCAGCCATGCGGGATCGCCTTGAAAGCGAAAAAGCAGCCATTGCGAAAGAACTTGCCCGAATCCGTGAGGAGTTCTCAGCCGTAGAGAAATCCAGGGAGAAGCTGATACAAACGATAGACCCTCAACTCCTTATAAAATATGAGCAAATCAAGGCAACGAGCGGGGGTATAGTGCTGGCGTTGGTGAACAATGCAACCTGTTCTGAATGCCACCTTGGTATTCCCCCACAGATGTACAATGAACTTCAAAGGCAGGACACCCTAAAGTTTTGTCCTAATTGTCAACGAATTATTTTTTGGAAAAAAACTGAGACTTCGGCCTGACAAACTAGTAGTTTCTTGAGGTTATTGTGTTATTATGGAATAAACTCAACAAA
Organism: Desulfobacterales bacterium; assembly: GCA_030668505.1. Lineage (GTDB taxonomy): Bacteria > Desulfobacterota > Desulfobacteria > Desulfobacterales. The sequence continues at coordinate 6,524 of DAOUTV010000029.1, forward strand.
TGTCAGAGCAGGCCAAACGATCGCTCGCTCCTTCGATTTTTTTTGAAGACGCGGGAGGAAAGTCCGAGCTCCAAAGGGCAGGGTGCTCCGTAACGCGGAGTCGCGGTAACGCGAAGGAAAGTGCCACAGAAAAGATACCGCCCTGTGAGTTGGCGGCTACGCCTATCTCGCTGGGTAAGGGTGAAAAGGTGCGGTAAGAGCGCACCAGTTCCCTGGGTGACTGGGGAAGCTTGGTAAACCCCACCCGGAGTAAGACCAAATAGGGAAGCGTCCGAGGGCGGCCCGTCCGAGCTTCCGGGTCGGTCGCAAGAGGTATTGGGCAACCAATACCCTCAGATGAATGATCGTTGTTCCGTAAAGGGTGACTGATACGGAAAACAGAACTCGGCTTACGGTCTGCTCTGGCATAAAACTTGACGGTCTCGTAAAAAGTCGGTTTCGGTAAATGTGTCATTCCCGCCTGCCAACGCCTTAGACAATATTCAGCTTATGTGCCAGCATTTCTGGCTATGGCGGGCAGGTCGACCGTAGGGAGAAATCTTGTATTTTTAGCAGGTTGCACAACAAAGATTTCTCGCCTTGCTCGAAATGACAAGTTGTTGATACTTTTTACGTGACCATCATACTTATTGGGGTAAGCAAAATCGGGCCGTTTTCAAAAGGCTAAACTCCTACTTTTGAATAAATTTATCAGATGCCACTGATTATGCAAGAAACCAAGGTTGTTCAACATAAGGCTGATTTTGCCGAAAAGGTTCAGGTATTTTCCGAGGAATTCTTGAGATGCTGTGTCTATGTCTGCGAAACCGAATCCGCCCGTGAGACCTTCACCAAAAGACTGTATGCAAGAATGGTCTCAAGCTCCAAGCTTTTGGAAGATTTCCTGGACTTTCACGGTGCGAAAAACAATTCCAACTGGTATTATTATCGCGAGCTGGTCTCCAGTGTAAGAAACCTGTCTGAAGCCAGTTACTCCCAGAAACACATCTCCAAGCGACTCCCATTGTATGACTTGGCAAAGACCGAGGGGTTTGAGGAGGGCGGATATGCCACTCACAAATTCCTGATAAATTCTTTAAGGAAAATTTCTAAAAATGCGCTAAAAGCAGCTAAACGCCTGCACATTAACTTACCTGAAGATCGTTTTTCGTGGGATGATTTTCCAGGAATAGCTACTGAGACTCGTCTTGAGTTTGACATAGATGATGAGAACCTGGAAGAAGAGAAAAAAAACATTGTTAAGATAACAACTGAGTTTTTGAGAGTAGCCGTTGAATTTGAAACATTGGGTTTTTATGAACCATACGACTTGGATCAGATTAAGGCCATTGTTCCTTCCAGGTTTAATGAGCAAGAGGCACGGCGATTCGAAATGGTCGTCCACAGCCTGCAATCATCCTTTGATACTTATGTGAAAAGAAGCGAGCTCCGCTTTCACGATATCAAACTCAAACGGCTTCGCGGATATATCTCAGTAGTACTTCACCTTTTAGAGCTTACGCGACGTCTCTTACACTATTATGAAAGGCACCTCCATGAGGTGGGCTACAAGAACATTTACAAAAAAGTACGCGATGCTTTGGCCGAGGCTGTTAGTCCTGAAGATATTCTTGATCGCATTGTCAATTATGGTCTTTATTATATATGGTATTTCTTGGTCCAGGGTCAAGATCTCGTACACGAGATCTTGAATGAAAATATGGAACGCGGATCCACTGTGGTGGGCATACCACAAGAGCTTGGTTTTCACAGTCGGCCCTGTATGTTGGTAGCCAAGATCGTTCAATATTACGGCGGTCAAGTGGAACTGTGGGTTGATTCTGATCGATTTGATGCAAGCAGCGTCCTGGACATCCAGTGGGCAGGCGGCAAGATTCAAAAAGAGGGCATCAAGGAGGTTGTCTTTAAGGGCGACGTGCGCGCCTTGAAAGACATCCGGATTTTGGCCAATGTAAACTATGGTGAAGATTCAATGGGCAAAGGCATTCCGCTGCCAAAAGAACTTTTCTATTTGAAGCAATAAGCGTCGGCCCCAGGGGCTTCTCATCCATTACTCCATCTTACCCCCATATTTTGATATGAACCATGACTGACCGACCAAACCGGGTTGCCGCACTTATTGTGGCGGCAGGGCAGGGGACCCGCATGGGGACCCAAGCCAAAAAGCAATACATGACGCTGAGAAACCGACCGGTGCTGGCACATACCCTTATCACTTTTGAAAAATGCGATGCGGTTGGAGAGATATTTCTGGTAATCCCTCGTGGTGATGATTCTTATTGCAAAAAGGAGATAATAGCACCCCTGAGAACCAACAAACCGATTCATCTGGTTTCAGGTGGTGCAACAAGACAGGAGTCGGTATACAATGGTTTGAGGGCCATTGACGGAAGGTTTGACCTGGTGGTTATCCACGATGGTGTGCGGCCGCTAGTCAAGACAGAGCGAATCACTGAGTGTATTCGAGTGGCAGAGAAATATGGGAGCTGCATCCTGGCCGTACCGGCAAGCGACACCATAAAGACCGTAGATGAACATGACTGTGTGATTGTAACCAAGAAACGTCACATGATCAGGTTGGCCCAAACCCCTCAAGCATTCCATTATGATATTATAATGGGAGCTCATGTGGCATCTCAAAAAGAAGCTTATGTAGGGACGGATGATGCTGAATTGGTAGAGCGGTTCGGTAAGGTCGTGAAGGTGATTCCGGGTGATCCATACAACATCAAGATAACCACACCCGAAGATCTCAAATTTGCAGAAGCTTTGCTGACAAATATAGAGTAACAGATTTTAATCACTCCTGTGAGCAATTTTAGGCCCACTCGTTTTCAGGCTGCCAATGATCCGGCTGATATCCGGAATGTTATTCTCCACAAGATAGGATCCAAGTCCTTCAACAATCTCCATAGATACCCGCGGGTTGACAAAATTGGCAGTGCCGACCTGTACAGCAAAGGCCCCTACAATCAAAAACTCCAAGGCATCCATGGCATCTATTATCCCTCCTATACCAATGACCGGGACACTCACCGTCTGTGCTGCCTCCCATACCATTCGTAGCGCAATCGGTTTTACGGCAGGTCCGGAAAGCCCTCCTGTAATATTGGCAAGTTTCGGCCGGCGTGTCGCCACATCCACGGCCATTCCAGTGACCGTATTGATAAGTGAGATCGCATCGGCTCCTGCTTCCTCTACGCTTTGAGCAATGGGCTTGATATCGGTCACATTTGGCGAAAGCTTGGCGATCAATGGAAGCCTTGTCTTTTCTCTGACCGCTTTTATCACCTCAAAGGCCATCTTTGGATTGGTCCCAAAGGCGATGCCGCCGGCTTTCACATTCGGGCACGAAATGTTTACCTCGATACCGGCTATACCCTCCAGATCCTGGATCCGTTCAGCCAGTTTGGCGTAGGCTTTGGTCTCATGGCCGTAAATATTAAGGACGATGGGAGTCTCCAGAGTTTGAAGAAAAGGGAGCTTTTCCCGCACAAAGGCTTCCAGTCCCACATTTTCAAGGCCTATTGCATTCAGCATCCCCCCGCACGCCTCCACAGTCCGAGGGGGAGGATTGCCGCCAGAGGGTTTTAGAGAAAGACCCTTTACGATGATGCCGCCCAATCTGTTTAGATCAACCAGCGAAGCAAACTCCAGTCCATACCCAAAGGTGCCGGAGGCGGTCATCACCGGATTTTTCATGAAGATGCCGCCTACCTCTACAGCAAGGTTGTGGGAATTCATTGGATCATATCCCTGACGGCCTTTACAATGGCAGGTGTATCAACACCGTGCTTTGAACGTAGAATCTGTTGTGAGCCGTGTTCCACAAAGGTATCGGAAATCCCAAGCCGCACTAGTCGGCTGGTCGTGATGCCCTCATCTGATAGGTGTTCGAGCACCGCACTACCAAAACCACCTTGCAATACGTTTTCCTCAACAGTAAGGATGAATGGAATCTCCCTGGCAAGTCGATTCAACAACTCAGCATCGAGGGGTTTTATATAACGACTGTTGACTACAGTGGCTGAAATGTTTTGGTCTTCAAGTTGTTTGCTGGCCTCAAGGGCTGCCGTTACTGTCACGCCAATAGCCAAAATCAGAACATCAGGGCCTGTGGTGAGGACCTCTCCTTTGCCGATAGGAAGGGTATGAATTTCCTCATCCATGGAAACCGCTGTGCCATCCCCTCTCGGATACCTCAAGGCAATGGGACCAGGATGTTCAAGGGCTGTCATTAGCATATGTCGCAGCTCATTTTCGTCCTTTGGTGCCATGACTACCATATTTGGTAGGTTGCGAAGATAGGAAAGATCAAACAGACCGTGATGCGTGGGCCCGTCTTCACCAACGATTCCCCCACGGTCCAGAGCAAAGACCACTGGATGCTTTTCAAGGCATACATCGTGAATAATCTGGTCATACGCTCGCTGCAAAAAGGTGGAATAGATAGCAACCACAGGACGAAACCCCTCAATAGCCATGCCGGCCGCAAAGGTGACAGCATGCTGCTCGGCTATACCCACATCAAAAAAACGTTCGGGAAAGGCATCGGAAAAGGCCCTGAGACCGGTTCCTTCCGGCATGGCTGCCGTGACTGCCACGATACGGTCATTTTTTCGGGCCAGCTCAACGAGAGTATTTCCAAAGACTTCCGTATATGTCGGAGGTCTTTTCTGAGGAGAGATACCGTTGCCCGTTGCGATTTCAAAAGACCCGACGCCATGAAAATAGGTAGGGTTGCGCTCTGCAGGCGGATAACCTTTACCCTTTTTCGTAGTGACGTGGAGCAGGACAGGTTTGGTCATCTCCTTTACGTTCTGGAGTGTATCGATTAAGTGGTCCAACCTATGCCCCTTGATGGGACCGAAATATTTAAATTTGAACGCTTCAAAGAGCATACCCGGTGTAATAAATGCCTTGAACGAGTCTTCGGTTCGCTTGGCAAGGTTGTATACGTCATCACCGAATTTAGGAAGGGACTTAAAAAAGTCCTTGAGTTCCTCTCTAAGGTCCATAAAGTATTTGGCAGAAAGTTTTCGGCTCAAGAATGAGGAAAGGACACCCACATTTCGGGCAATGGACATCTCGTTGTCATTTAGGATCACAATAAGGTTTTTTTGCAGGTCACCCGCCTGGTTGAACCCTTCGTAAGCCAGGCCGCCGGTCATGGAGCCATCCCCAATAACAGCAACGATTTTGGCAGGATCCTTTTTCAGACACTTGCCGCATGCAATCCCCAGCCCCGCTGAAATGGAAGTGCTTGCATGTCCTGTGGAAAAAGCATCATATGGGCTTTCGCTAATGCGAGTGAAGCCGCTCAAGCCGCCATATTGCCGCAGCGTGTGAAATCTGTCTCGCCGGCCTGTAAGCAGTTTGTGGGCATAGGCCTGGTGCCCGACGTCCCATATTATCTTGTCCTTTTGAACGTCAAAGACATAGTGCAAGGCTATGGTCAACTCGACTACCCCAAGACTAGGAGCCAAGTGTCCTCCTGTCTTGGAGACGGTTTTGATGATCACCTCGCGGATTTCCCTGGCCAATTTTGGAAGTTCTGATCGCTGTAAGCGATTAAGGTCTTCCGGAGAATCGATTTTATCCAAGTATTTCACACTAAATCCTCATTCCAAGTAGTCAGTATTGATGCTTTTCCTTATCCTCGAACTTACGC
>DAOUTV010000244.1 GCA_030668505.1 Desulfobacterales bacterium
CCGGACAGTACTGACATGATGTTATAGTTGATTTGCAACATTACTTGTGTTAAACATTAAAATTCGAAAGATTCGGGGTCGCTTTAAGAGTGATAGCAAGGAGGCTTTAATGTCTGTGAATAGTATACTTGAAAGCAGATTAGGTCCGGAGAGTCTGAGGAAGCTCCTGGCTCTAGATAACGCTCCTCTAAATGCAGTCATTGCAGATGCCATCTTGCAATTTCAGCCTAGCTCTGTTTTCGTTTCAAATGGCTCTCCTGAGGACTTACACCGTGTGCGCGTGCAAGCCATGAGGCTGGGTGAAGAAAAGCCCCTTATCTTGCGAGGCCATACCGTTCACTATGATGGATATGAAGACCAAGGAAGAGACCCGGCAAATACGAAATTTCTCGTATCCGGTGAAGACTCATTAGGCCCGGCACTCAATTGGGTGAGTAGGGAGGAGGGGATCGCCGAAATAGACCAAGTGATGAATGGTATCATGCGGGGCAAGCAGATGGTTGTCAGTTTTTACTCACTAGGCCCCCTGGGTACGGAATTTGCCATCCCTTGTGTCCAGATCACTGATTCATACTATGTTGCCCACAGTGAAGATATACTGTATCGGCAAGGTGGTGAACTATTCAAAACCGAAGCAAGCAAAGAGCAGTTCTTCGCCTTTTTGCATTCTGCCGGTACCCTGAAAAACGGTGTAAGCCGCGATATTGATCTGCGCAGGATGTTCGTAGATCTGAATAAAAACGCTGTTTACAGCGCCAATACTCAATACGCCGGAAACACCGTTGCCGCAAAAAAATTAGCTCATCGTCTGGCCATAAAGAAGGCTTCACAGGAAGACTGGCTTGCTGAGCATTTTCTCATTACTGGTATCCCTAGTTATGAAGGGAACAAAACGACTTATATTGTGGGGGCCTTTCCGAGTTGGTGTGGCAAGACGTCTACGTCCATGCTCTTTGATGTAGTGGGTGACGATTTGGCCCATGTTCGCAAGAAAGCCGGCAGGGCATATGCGGCCAATGTTGAGAAGGGCATGTTTGGAGTTATTAAGGACGTCAATTCGGAAGATGATCCTTATATCAATGAGATTCTTGTAAATCCAGGGGAAATCATATTTTCAAATGTCCTTGACGTTGACGGCAGACCCTACTGGGAGGGAATGGGAGAAGTCAACATCCCGTTAAGAGGCGTCAACCATTCTGGAGTATGGTGGAAAGGAAAAAAGGATAGCAAGAAGAAATTGATTCCGATCTCACACGACAACGCTCGATTTTGTGTCAGCCTGGAGGGCCTCAAAAACTATGATGCCAAGCAGGTAGTTGACCTGGATGGCATCATTTACGGTGGCCGCAATTCAAAAAGACCCGTGCCTGTTTCCCAATTATATGGTTGGGTCCACGGCGTGTTTTCCGGTGCCACCATTGAATCAGAGCCCACGGCTGCAACCGTAGGCCCTGCCAATGCTGAAGTCATTATGAACCCCATGGCAAATAAGGAATTTGTGTCAATTCCTATAGGAACGTACTTGCAGAACCACATCAACTTCGGAAGAGACCTAAAAGAACCCCCAAAAATATTTTATGTCAACTACTTCCTTAGAGACGACTCAGGGAAATTCATGAATACCAAGATGGACAAAAAGGTCTGGGTCAGGTGGATGGAGAGAAGGATTTGTGATAAAGTTGGAGCCTATGCTACCCCCACCGGTTTTATTCCTAAGTACGAAGACTTAGTTGAACTTTTCAAAAAAGAATTAACCGCGACATACTCTAAGGAAGATTACGAAGTTCAATTTATGACCCACGTCCCTCAGCTTTTAGAGAAACTTAACATTGCGGAACGATTCTTTAAGAAAGAGACAAGTGTTGTACCCAAAGCAATCTCAGATATGATTGAAATCCAAAGAGGGTTGGTCCTGGAAGCTAAAAAAATGTTCGGAGAAAATCACATATCGCCCTTCAAGTTTGAGAACTATCAAGTTCCTGAGTCTTTGACAAAGCCTTTCTGAAAACCCATTTCATCCCTCATTCCGTAATGGGATCCTTATCCCACAAACGGCCGCCGCAGTATGGTATCCTTGAGCCAGAACTTATCATCCTTTTCAGGGTACTGGATATTATAATGTAGACCGCGGCTCTCCTTCCTCAACATGGCACTCTGGATGATGAGTTCTGCCACCATGGCGATGTTGCGTAGCTCAATCAAGTCCGAGGTAATTTTGAAATCCCAATAGTATTCCTGGATCTCCTTCTGGATGGCTTCAATGCGGTTTCGGGCGCGCAATAAACGATTGTTGGAACGGACAATCCCCACGTAGTTCCACATGCACCGTCGGATCTCGTCCCAATTGTGGGAAACCACGATCGCCTCATCACTGTCTGTGGTACCCATTGGATCCCATGGGGGCAGGACATCACAAACCTCGTCACTGATGGACTCCAGCTCTTTCACCGCCCGCTCCGCTGCCCTGTGAGCATAGACCACAGCCTCAAGAAGGGAGTTGCTGGCAAGGCGGTTTGCGCCATGGAGTCCGGTGCACGCTGTCTCGCCCACGGCATAGAGCCTTTCTATGTCGGTCTTGCCGTCTACGTTTACCAGCACCCCGCCGCACATGTAATGGGCTGCGGGGACCACTGGGATAGGCTCCTTGGTCATCTCTACACCAAGGGAAAGGCATTTCTTATAAATATTCGGAAAACGCTCCCGCACAAAGTCGGGCTCTTTGTGGGTGATGTCCAGAAACACGCAGTCGTCTCCACTTTTTTTCAACTCATTGTCAATGGCGCGGGCCACAATATCTCGGCAGGCCAGGTCTTTCTTGGGGTCGTAATCTACCATGAAGGCACGGCCGCGCGAATCGATGAGCACCCCACCTTCCCCCCTGACCGCCTCGGATATAAGAAAATTCTTGGCCTCGGGATGATAAAGGCATGTGGGGTGAAATTGCACAAACTCCAGATTTGCCACCAGAGCGCCTGCCCGGTACGTCATGGCAATCCCGTCGCCTGTAGCTATATCCGGATTGCTTGTGTAAAGATAAATCTTACCGGCCCCACCCGTAGCCAGAATCGTAATCTTGGCCTGGAAGGTATGAACGTGATTGGTCTTGGTATCCAGCACATAGGCACCGCAGCACCGGTCCTCGTGGGCCGCAGTCACAAGCCCCCGCTTCATCCTCATGGAATATGTAATCAGGTCCACGGCAATGTAATTTTCAAAGATGTCGATCTGCTTGTGATTGCGAGCGCAATCCACCAGGGCCTGTTCGATGGCATGACCGGTGAAATCCCCGGCATGGACGATCCTTTTCTGGGAATGCCCCCCTTCCAAGCCGAGATCCAGTTCGAGCTTGCCTGCGCTGTCCTGCGTGAACGCGACCCCCCAGTTTATGAGTTCCCTGATCCGTTCCGGACCGCTCTGTACGACCATTTCCACAACATCTGGTTTGCATAGCCCGTCACCTGCCTCCAGGGTGTCTCGCATATGAAGATCAAAGGAATCGTATTGACCAAAGACCGAGGCGATACCCCCTTGGGCATAATTCGTGCTCGTCTCCATGGCCTCTTTCTTGGTTACGATAGCCACCCGCCCGTATTCGGCCACCTTCAAGGCAAAGCTCAGACCGGCAATCCCGGTTCCAATGACCAGAAAATCAATCTTATATTCCATGGTTCGCTACCAAAACTTAGAGGTTTCTCCCCAATTGGCATCCTGCCCATAAGGGCATGTGCTCCCCGGGAGTAATGGGCATAAGCGCTAAGTTGTTTTGTAAATGTTCACAGGTGACATTTATGCCGTACGGAATTGTTTTGAAAGATGAACGTCGAACATCGAACGTCCAACGTCGAATGAAAAACGAATATCCAATACCGAACATTCAACGGCTATTTCTGTTTCCTCTATAATATCATTTA
>DAOUTV010000211.1 GCA_030668505.1 Desulfobacterales bacterium
AGAAGTCAGCAAAAGACCCGCTATGGTCTTAGCGTCCCGAATTTCACCCTTTGTGATCATTTCAAGGGCGGTCTCAAAGGGTGTAGGCTCGGCCTTTAAGACCTCATCATCCTCAAGCTTCTGCTCCGCCGGCGTCAACCCCGTTGCCAGAAAGATGTGTATGCGTTCATCCGTGTATCCAGGAGCAGGCAGGATCCGTGCAAGCTCGTCAAGTGTTGAGGCTTCATAGCCTGTCTCTTCCACTAATTCTCGTCGAGCACACTCAACGGCCTTTTCACCCGGCTCTAACGTCCCTGCCGGTATCTCCCATAGGCATTCACCCACCGCATGGCGGTACTGCTTGATTAGAACGACCTTCCCATCGTCCAGGAGCGGCACCATGGCCGCAGCACCGGGATGGCGAACTACCTCCCGGTTTTTTGTCATACCGTTCGGCAAGGTCACTTTTTCAAGCACCACATCAAAGATCTTGCCATTGTATATATTCGTGATCTCGTGTACTTTGACGGACATCAGTATCCTCCTTTGGTGGGAACTTAGGGGCTTCGCCCCAATTGGAGTACTGGAGTGATGGGCTTCGAGGAATAAGAAATATTTTTTCTACTTTTACTACCCATTACTCCAATACTCCATCACTCCATGTGACCGGCACATACCTATTGCCAACACAAAGATCTGTTATCTCAATAAGTTATAGCAATTCCGAAACGTTTAATCTCCCAATTCTTGAACACTACCACAGCACCTGTCAGCCCCGCAACACTTGATCCTTTTTTGGATTTCTGGGACACGCAGGCTCCGCCACGTTAACTTGTCCGGCCAACTTTCATAACCCTTGACAGAGAAGTCTGACATAGCATAAGTTTCTTGTTAGTGCGTTAATAACTAATTTCGTGCTTTTTGTGGCAAAAAATAAATTCGAAATCCGAATACCCGCCTGCCAACGCCTGAGACAGCACTCCGCTTATTTGCCAGCATCTATGGCAATGGCGGGCAGGTCGAAATCCCTGGCCCCCTTCGGTCTGAGCTACATTCGGCCTGAGCTCATGTCGAAGGCAGGGTCGAAGACAGACTTGGCTTACATGTGCAGCAGAATTATCCAGAAACGTCGCGCCAGGGCAGGCCGAAACAAATTTTCAATTTTCAAAATTCAAATAACCAGAACTGATCCGCAACCATAATTATCTCAAGTAGTTTAGATTCCATGTTTTGAACATTCGAATATTTGTATTTTGGATTTGTTTCGAGTTTCGAATTTCGTGGTTAGCGCAAGCTTCACTTCGTGTCAGATTTCCGGTTTATCCGGGTTAGGTATTGGCAAAAGCCTCTGCCTTCAGGAGGGATATAATCGACTCATGTTGAGACGAATCAGTCTGCGCAACCGTCTATTCTTGATACTGGCCATCCTAATTCTAAGCACATTGGCAGGTGGCTCTGTCATGATGTGGCACACGTATCAGATGGATTCCCTTTTGAAGGGAATCATTGATAGGGATCTGGCCGCACTTCAGGCAGCAGAAGGGTTGAAGAACGCATTGGTAAATCAGAAGGGGTTTGTCTCCTACTACTTCCTGGACGGCGACGCGGAGTGGCTCAAGAAATTGGGAGAGTATCGCCAGCTATTCAACGAACGGATTAAAGAAGCCAGAAGGCTAGCTCGCACTGCAACCGATAAGACGACTGTTGATCAAATCGAGGCGGAATACTCTGAGTACATAGGACAAAAAGACAAGGTCATCTCGCTTTATAAGGCTGGAAAGCATGAACCAGGGACCAAGTTACACAAGAATGTGCGTAGCCATTTTTTCAAAGTCCTTGAGCTGTGCGAGACTTACAAGGATGTTCATAGCAAAAGGATTAGCCTTGCCAGCGTCAGAACACACAACCAGGCCAAGCGGCTCAGGGTCATCGCGGGCACGGCAATATGGTCTGTCATTCTTCTTTGTGCCCTACTGGCCTTTGTCCTGGTAAGCCAGATATTGAATCCGCTCCGCAGGCTGGCGTTGCATGGCGATGGAGCCGCAAAGACCTTGGAATCCGGGGATGAGGTCAAAGCGGTAAGCCGTCGGTTTCACGGTCTGATTGAAGACGTGGATCAAACCAAAATTAATCTAGAGCGGAGCCAAGAGCATCTATTGCAGTCTGGAAAGTTGGCCCTTGTGGGCAGGCTGTCGGCTGGGATGGCTCACAGCATCCGAAATCCTTTGACTTCGGTAAAGATGCGGCTGTTCTCTATGGGGAGAACACTGGACCTGTCTGAAACCCAGAAAGAGGACTTTGACGTGATTTCCGAAGAGATTCGCCACATTGACAACATCGTCCAAAATTTCCTCGAGTTCTCCCGGCCGCCCAAGCTCAAGCTGCAAAAGGTGAGCCCTTCGAATGTGGTGGACATGGCCCTTCAGCTTCTCCGGCACCGTCTCGAATCGTACGGTGCGGATGTCAAGCTTGACCGCCAGCGCCGACTTCCCGAGATCGTGGCAGATCCGGAACAGTTGAAAGAAGTTCTGGTCAACCTGCTGGTTAACGCATGCGAGGCCATGGGTGGCAGCGGGCGGATTGTAATTTCCGAGCAAGGGGGAATCATCGAACCATTGGGTCGGGTAGTGGTCATCAAGGTGAGTGACAATGGCCCGGGAATCCCTGAAGCGATCCAGGACAAATTGTTTGAACCCTTTTTCAGCACGAAAGAAGAGGGCACAGGCCTTGGCCTGAGCATCGCCGCCCGAATCGTGGAAGAGCACGGAGGCTGGCTGAATCTCAAGTCAAAAGAAGGCAAGGGAGCAACCTTCACCATCACCCTTCCAAGCAAGGAGAAAAAAAGTTGGGTACAATCCTGATCGTTGATGACGATTCCCAGTTGCGGCAAAGCTTCGATAAGCTCTTGACCGAAGAAGGGCATACCATACGGACCGCATCCACGGGCGAGGCAGGCATTGCCATGGTTCAAGAGAGTGCTCCTGACCTAGTCGTCATGGATGTGCGATTGCCTGGAATGAGTGGCCTTGAGACCTTTCGGGCAATACGCGAAATCGAGCCCAAGCTTCCTGTTATCGTGATGACCGCATTTGGTACTACTGAGACAGCGATTGAAGCTACCAAGTTAGGGGCCTTCGAGTATGTGCTGAAGCCGTTCGAGATTCCCGAGATCTTGGCCTTGATTGATCAGGCTCTTGAGGCGGGTCGATTCATGCGCTCAAGGGTGGAGATAGACGTAGTCCCAGAGGTGGCTTCTGCCGAGGCAATTATCGGTCGAAGTAAGGCTATGCAGGAAGTCTACAAGGCGATTGGCCGGGTGGCTTCTACTGATGCCACCGTGCTTATTCGGGGTGAGTCCGGCACTGGAAAGGAGCTTGTGGCTCGTGCCATATATCAGCACAGTCTCCGGGGAGATAAACCTTTTCTTGTGATCAACTGCGTGGCTATTCCCGAAACCCTCCTTGAAAGCGAGCTGTTCGGATATGAGAAAGGAGCCTTTACCGGTGCGATGAGCCGCCGCGTCGGGAAAATCCAGCAAGCCCACGGCGGGACAATTTTACTTGATGAAATCGGCGACATGCCTTTTAGCATCCAGGCCAAGATCCTGCGCCTGCTCCAAGAAAAAAGCATCGAGCGCCTTGGTGGCCGCGAACCCATCTCGGTGGACGTGCGCATCATAGCAGCCACCAACCGGGATCTCGAAGCGGCCGTCGCAGAGGCGCGGTTTCGAGAGGACCTCTATTATCGGCTCAAGGTGGTCACCCTTTGGCTTCCTCCCCTGCGTGATCGGTCGGACGATATCCCCCTCCTTGCCGATTACTTCCTTGCCCAATTTGCCGGAGACATGGACACCTACAATCCGGGAATGAGTAAGGAGGCCAAGTTCTTACTCACCAGCCGCCCTTGGCCGGGGAATGTACGCGAACTCGCCAATACCATACAAAAGGCATTGATCTTTAGCCGTGGCGCGCCCATCACCCCGGAGGATATCTCACGAGCTATCGGAGACGAGCATATCCCTGTTGGGGCAGACAGCGCCGCAGATGAGGCGATCCGTCAATGGGTTCGGGAAACACTCAGCTCAGGCACTTCAAAGGATATGTTCAACTCCTTGATGGACCGCTTTGCCAGAATGCTGATCATTGAAGCCCTCAAGCTCACTTCCGGCAACCGTACCCGCGCTGCAAAAATTCTCTCTATCTCCCGGCCGACATTACTGGCCAGGATCGAAAAATACCGTCTCACAATAAAGGCATCTGTTGAGTCCGACCAAGCTTGACAGTCTTATAAAAAGTCCCTCTTGATGTCATTGCGAGCGTAGCGAAGCAATCTCATTTGCGGTAACGGCTTGAAATCAGGTGATTGCTTTGTCGCTTCGCTCCCTGGCCCAGACCTGGATTATTAATGAAACCACCTGTCTTGAGCCTGTCGCGCCAGGGCGGGCCTCGCAATGACCGGTGAAAAGACTTTTTACGATTTCATCAAGATTGACTCCACTTTTTACAGTCTGTAAAAAATACTGACAGATATCTCTCTTTGGCCACAGGCAAAATCCCATCCATTCTTGAATAATCTTCTTTATTTCCCACCATTTACTC
>DAOUTV010000199.1 GCA_030668505.1 Desulfobacterales bacterium
CTGATCCACATTTTCATCTTGAGCAATATGAGATATTTGAAATGCACAAGAATAGCCTTGACAGTTGATTATAAACATTTATAATTAAGGTTTATTTCTATATAATATGATTGTCCTTAAATCCAAAATTCGAAATACTTTAGGAAGGTTACTAACATGTATGCTGTAATATTTACTGGCGGCAAACAGTACAAAGTCTCGGAAGGGGAAACGTTAAGGGTTGAAAAAATTCCTGGTGAGATAGGCTCGTCTGTTTCCTTTGACCGTGTACTTATGTTTTCCGATGGAAAGACGATTAAGGTGGGTCAGCCTAAACTTGCCGACGTGGCTGTAAAAGGTCATATTGTAGAACAAGGAAAGGCCAAAAAGGTCATTGTTTTCAAGTACAAAAAGCGAAAGCGTTATCGGAAAAAGCGTGGCCATCGGCAGCAGTACACGGCACTTAAAATCGATACTATTCAAACAACATAGGCGCTTAGTGCCACAACATCGACAAAAGATTGTCGATGTTTGTAAGATTTTGTTTATATTAATTAATAATGTTTAAATCCGAAATCCGAATATCGAAATCCGAAACAATTTTTAAATCTTCAAAATTCAAATGACCAAAACAAGACTCCTCTCACATTGTTTTGAACATTCGGATTTCGGATTTGTTTCGGATTTCGATATTCGAATTTCGTATTTTCCGGCTTGTCCGGGTTAAGGAGCAACAAAGCTATGGCACACAAGAAGGCAGGCGGGAGTTCACGAAACGGCCGCGACAGCGCCGGTCAGAGGCGGGGCGTGAAGCGTTTCGGGGGGCAGAAGGTTTCAGCAGGTCATATAGTGGTGCGACAGGTTGGAACGAAGATACACCCCGGCAACAATGTGGGCATGGGCAGGGATTACACACTCTTTGCCAAAATAGATGGAGTAGTCACTTTTGAACGGATGGGACGCTCCAGAAAAAGGGTCAGTGTTTATCCCATAGCAGCATCAGCCTAAGTGGCGAGACCGTTGCAGAACCCCTTTCACCTATTTACATGTACTTTTTGACCCATCTAAGGCTTTGCTCACTAAATCCTGACACGTAGTGAAGCTTGCGCTATGCTCAGCCTAACACTCTCAAACAGTTCAGGATTTGCCCACTTCAGTGGGCCGTTTGCTTCGCTCGAATGGGTTCCAAAAAAATTCATGAAAGCCCTCGAAGGAGTTCTGCAAAGGTCTCGGGGCGTTATACCGATTTTATGACTTGACAACTGCCGAGAGGAGAAACGTCCCGTCGGCCACACGGGGTATATGAAATTTGTTGATGAAGCTGTTATTACTGTCCAGTCTGGGGATGGCGGCAAGGGTTGTGTGAGTTTTAGACGCGAGAAATACGTCCCCAAAGGTGGGCCGAACGGTGGAGATGGCGGCAATGGCGGTGATGTACTTTTCAAAACCACATCCCGTATGCACACCCTTTACAGCTTCAATTTCAAAAAACATTTCAAGGCTGAACGAGGGAAACACGGTCGAGGGAAAAATCAGTCAGGAAAAAGCGGCAAGGACCTGATCATCCTCATTCCTCCCGGCACCTTAGTGAAGGAGGCCGAAACCGGACGCGTTCTCAAGGAGTTTGTCCAAAGGGGTGAATCTTTTCCGGTTGCTCGTGGTGGCCGGGGCGGCCTTGGAAATCAACGTTTTGCATCGTCAAGGAACCGCGCACCAAGATACGCACAAGAAGGTGAACCTGGGCAGACCCTTAATTTAAAGCTTGAGCTAAAACTCCTGGCCGATATCGGCATCATAGGACTACCAAATGCGGGCAAGTCCACCTTGGTGTCGAAACTTTCTTCCGCACGTCCCAAGGTTGCCGACTACCCCTTTACAACATTGATACCCACCCTCGGCGTGGTTGAGATTCAAGAAACCAACCCCTTTGTCATAGCCGACATCCCCGGGCTGATTGAAGGTGCCCACCGCGGTGTGGGCCTTGGGACGAGGTTTCTCAAACACGTGGAGAGGAGCCGATTCTTGCTTCACCTGATCGATCTTTCCACCGTTCCATCGGAAGGCCCTCTTGACCCGTATCACACTGTCAATCAGGAACTTAGGCGTTTCAGTTCGCCCCTTGACAAAAAAGTCCAAGTGATCGTATTAAATAAGGTTGATAAAACCGGTACCCGGGCTGTGGCGGAAAAGCTTCGCAATGCCCTTGAGCCGTTGAATCCCGACATATGGGTCATTTCAGCCCTCACGGGTGAGGGCTTGGAGCAACTAAAAAACCATTTGGCTCGGCTTGTGGAGAAAGCCAGATTGGTTGACTACGAATCTACTCAATAGCAAGTGGACATGATGATGTCACCCCATTGGCCGCGGCGGACACACATTATTAAGCAAGTAAGATTGATGGTGTCGTAAAAAGTCGAAAAACACCTCTTTCTGTCATTCCGGCGAAAGCCGGAATCCAGTTTATTCAGCTAGTTACAAAGGCTCTGGACTCCGGTTTTCACCGGAGTGACGACTTTTTACGACGCCATCAAGATTACAGGATTCACTAATTGCCGTTTAGACATGACTGACAGGAAAGAACGTCTTGAGATTCGAAAAAAGCTTTTTGACCGTGTCAGGCGAGCTGTCGTCAAGGTTGGCAGTGGTGTGCTCACCTATGATCAAGGCCTCAATGCCAAAGTGATAAAACGTCTGGCCAGAGAGGTGTCTATACTTATGGACCAGGGGTACGAGGTGATCCTAGTCAGTTCCGGCGCTATTGCCTCGGGGATGAAGAAGATGAATATGGCCAAAAGGCCTTCTGATATCCCTCACAAGCAGGCAGCTGCGGCAATAGGACAGCCCCGGCTCATGCTAGAGTATGAAAAGTCCTTTGCTCATTATCAAAAAAAAGTGGCTCAAATCCTGCTGACCAGAGACGACCTTTGCAACCGGAGGCGATATCTTAATGCCCGCAATACCATTAACGTTTTGTTAAATTGGAAAATTGTTCCGATAATGAATGAAAATGATACAGTTGTTGTGGAGGAACTCAAATTCGGAGACAATGACAACCTGTCGGCCATGATTACTCATTTGATGGACGCGCAAATACTCATCAATCTGACCGATATTGACGGCTTTTACGACAAGGATCCGGCGGCCCACAAGGACGCCTTGCTAATACCGCTGGTGTCGAGGATAGACCGTGGCATGGAGAAAGCTGCCCGTAATATTCCCGGGGCTTTCAGTATGGGCGGGATGTCGAGCAAGATCAAGACGGCAAAGAAGGTCACCACGAGCGGGATTCCTATGGTCATTGCAGGCGGCCTTAAACCGAACATCCTGAAAAGACTGTTTGAGGGCCGGGACGTTGGAACCCTTTTTCTTCCAAAAAAGGAAAAGATGGGCAGCAGGAAATGTTGGATTGCCTTTACCCTGAAGGCAAAGGGCACTATCAAGGTCGACAGAGGAGCAGTTAAGGCTATACACAAAGACGGCAGAAGCCTGCTGCCGATTGGCATACTGGATGTTGAGGGGGACTTTGGTGTTGGCGCTGCGGTTGGTTGCATAGGCCCGGATGGGGTGCCATTTGCCAGGGGGCTTGTAAACTACAATGCTACCGACATCAGGAAGCTCAGGGGCCTTAAGACCAACCAGATCAAACAACGATTGGGATATAAATACTATAATGAGGTGATTCACAGAGACAACTTAGTCATCACGACGGACGACAAGGAGGGAGCTATATGTCGATAGAAAAAACCATCACGGACATGGCCAGGAGTGCGAAAGAAGCTTCGAAGGTGGTAGCCCGTCTGGGTACTCAGAAAAAAGACGAGGCCTTGGAGCGCATTGCCCAAAAGCTCCTTGATGAGGCCGCCACTATCAAGCAGGAAAACGAAAAGGACTTGTCAGAGGGAAGAGAAAAAGGGCTTTCAGAGGCAATGATTGACAGGCTCACGGTCAGTGATGCGGTTATCGAGTCTATGGCAGGCGGCCTGCGGGATGTGATTAAGCTCCCAGATCCGGTGGGGAGGGTTACGGGTATGTGGTTGCGCCCCAACGGTCTCCAGGTGGGACGGATGCGCATACCCCTCGGGGTAATTGGTATGATTTATGAGTCTAGACCGAATGCCACCATCGACGCTGCCGGGCTTTGTTTGAAGGCCGGCAATGCAGCGATCCTGCGTGGTGGGTCAGAAGCCTTTCACTCAAATGTGATTCTGGCCCGGATAATCCAGGACGCACTTCGGGAAACCGGCATGCCGGAGGCTGCTGCCCAGGTCGTCCCGGTACGAGACAGAACTGCCGTGAACGTGCTCCTTGCCCAGGACGAACATGTGGATCTCATCATCCCAAGAGGTGGTGAGGGGCTGATCCGTTTTGTGGTTGAAAATTCCAGGATCCCTGTCCTTAAGCATTATAAGGGTGTCTGCCATGTATATGTAGATGAGGATGCAGACCTTGATATGGCTAAAAATATTTCATACAATGCCAAGGTGCAACGGCCGGGTGTTTGCAACGCTATGGAGACCCTGCTAGTACATGAGGCTGTAGCCGAGTCATTTCTCCCCCCAATGGCAAAACTTTTCAGGGAAGCGGGTGTGGATCTGCGGGGGTGCCCTAAGACCTGTCAGATAGTTCCTGAGGCGAATAGTGCCACGGACGAGGATTGGCCGGCCGAGTATCTCGACTTGATTCTTGCAGTCAAGATTGTCGCCTCTATGGAAGAGGCGACAGATCATATTGCGCGATATGGCTCGAACC
>DAOUTV010000238.1 GCA_030668505.1 Desulfobacterales bacterium
CCCTTCCCTTATCGGTTTTGGAGGAGATTCAGGCTGGGTTTCTGAACTTCAAAGGGTCAGGTATGTCTATTGCGGAAGTGAGCCACCGATCAAAATGGTTTGATGAAGTCATTGAGGACGCTGTAGCGCGTGTCAGACGTCTCCTTAAGCTGGACGATCACTTCCACGTGCTCTTCCTTCAAGGGGGGGCAAGTTTGCAGTTTAGCATGATTCCCATGAATCTGCTGCCTGAAGGCCGGTCAGCCGATTATGTAAACACCGGCACCTGGGCCACTAAAGCGATCAAGGAGGCCGGGATTCTGGAAAAAGAGGTCAAGGTCGTTGCCTCATCTGAAGATAAAAACTTTTCCTATATTCCCAAGGAGATTTCATTCAGCCCGGACGCCGCATATGCTCACATCACTTCCAACAACACCATCAAGGGGACCCAGTGGGCATCTTTTCCCGACACCGGAGGGGTTCCACTTATTTGTGACATGTCTTCAGACATCATGAGCAAACCTTTTGACCCCTCTCCTTTCGGCTTAATTTATGCCGGGGCTCAAAAGAACCTTGGGCCGGCAGGAGCCACCCTGGTAATCATTCGTGAAGACATGCTTGAGCGTGTGCCCAAGAGCCTTCCCACAATGCTTAAGTATACGACCTTCGTGGAGAAAAACTCTATGTACAACACCCCTCCCTGTTTTGCGGTTTACACCATTCAACTGGTGCTAAAATGGCTGGAGGATACCATTGGCGGGCTTGAAACAATGGAAAAAGCCAACCAAGAGAAGGCCGATCTCCTCTATCGGGCGATTGATGAATCAGATTACTACAGAGGAACCGCGGAAAAAGAGAGCAGGTCTTTGATGAATGTGACTTTCCGCCTTCCTAGCGAGGACCTGGAAAAACAGTTCGTGCAACAGGCCCAGGAGCATGGTCTTGGCGGACTCAAGGGTCATCGTTCGGTCGGGGGGTGCCGGGCCTCGATTTACAACGCCACAACTCAGGAGGCAGTAAAAGCCCTAATAGATTTCATGGAAGAATTTGCCCGAAAAAACGGCTGATACCCGTCTACTTTGCTCCTGGGAAAAATATCACCAACCCAGCCATAAAAGCTTCTTCAAAACCCTTTGCCGATTCCATTGTGGCCATACACATTACAACACCATCACGATTGAGATGTCATGAACAAGAAGGTATTCAGCACCCTGTTTCTGGCTGTTTTTTCCGTTACTTTAGGGGTAGGCTTGGTGGTTCCGTTGCTGCCTGTCTACGCGTACGAACTGGGTGCGTCAGGCTTGTATATAGGCTTTATCTTTGGAGCCTTTTCCCTTTCCAGAACCGTCTTTCTACCTTACTTCGGCCACCTGTCAGACCTCAAAGGGAGAAAGCCTTTCATAACAACCGGGCTTCTGGCCTATTTTTTGGTCTCAATTGCCTATGTCTTATCAAGAAATGTAAATTTCTTTATTACAATTCGCTTCTTTCAGGGGATTGGCTCGGCCATGATCTTGCCGGTAGCCCAGGCCTATGTCGGGGAAATTACACCCAAGCACAAAGAGGGCTTTGTGATGGGTCTTTTCAATGTTTCCCTATATGGAGGTTTAAGTATCGGTCCGCTTGTAGGCGGCATGCTAAACGATACCCTTGGCATACAGTTCTCTTTTTTGGGCATGGGAGCGGTTTCTCTGGTTGGCTTTCTCCTCTGCTTAATCTTTCTCCCGCCGAGGGCTCATGAAAGGATTCGCACTGCGGCCAAACCCCCGCTTCGCTACACAATCCTTATCAGGAACAAATACGTGTGCGCCCTTTTCTTGTTTCGCCTAGCCTACACTTCCTGCATAGGGCTTGTATGGGCCTTCTTGCCCCTGTATGCCCACGAGCGGTTCAAACTATCAAGCTCGGCTATCGGGGTCTTGGTCATGTTGGGGGTGCTCACAAGCGGTCTTTTGCAAACCCCTATGGGCTTTTTGGCAGATCGGTTCAACAAGAGAGCGCTGATTGCAATAGGGGGCATAGTTACGGCAGGGGCCGTCTTTTCCCTTGCTTACGTGCAAGGGTTTTGGGGACTCTTTTTGGGCAACATCGGATTTGGGATAGGCGGAGGTATTGCCGTGCCGGCCGTGATGGCTATGACGGTCATTATAGGACGTCACACAGACTCCATGGGTTCTGTCATGGCGCTCTTGACCATGGGGCACAGCCTCGGCATGCTTATAGGTCCCATTCTGGCAGGAATCATGGCGGACGCCTTTCAACTGGGCCTTGTTTTCATAGGAGGAACGGTTGTTATGGTAATTGGAGTTGCTGTTTCCCTGCTGTTGACTTCCGGGTTCCAAGCCTGGGCAGAAAAATGAGTGCATTCTTGGAAAAAAGCTCAGCGACGCTCTTATGTAAGGACCTTTGTAAAACGTTCAGTTTTGTTGTAGGTCATGGAGTACCAAGGACTTAGCCGCAGACACACGCAGACGGGCACAGACTTTTTGTCCGGTCGACCTGACCGTACAAAACCCTCCTTCGCTATCGCGAAAAAATGAATCTATCTTGAACTTGCCCGAAGGGCACGAAACCAATTGTGGCGACAGGCTTGCCGTGTGAAATTCGAAGACCATTTCACCGGGGTCGTCGCCACAATAGTCTGTGTGAGTCTGTGGCTAAATAACGGCCATGGATCCCGCCAGAGGCTACAGAGAATTCGGGCGAGGTAAACTCGCCCCTACAGCCCTCCAGAGGATGATCTTGGGAGATCGTTGACAACGGGCAAACGGTGGTTTAGAATTAATATTGTTTGCAACATCAAGAACAATATAGTCCTAAGACAAGAGGCGATTCAAAATGGATTCACAAATTTGCGAAACTATTACCATCGGTTCAACGGAAATCATGCTGGCCCACCCCGCTGAACTGCCGCTGAAATGGGTGGGTCAGAAAGAACTGATCAAGCAGTTGCTGGCCGCATGGATGGTCATCGACGATAAGGATGTTCCGTTCAACCCCCGGCTTATCGGCAAGCCTGGCGTGGGCAAGACGACCCTGGGGTACGCTGCTGCCAAGCGATTAAACAGGAAAATCTATCTGTTTCAGGCCACCATGGACACTCGCCCCGAGGATCTTATCATAACCCCCGTGATGGGTGCTGACGGTCAGATCAAGTACGCTGCCAGTTCTCTGGTCACAGCCATGATACGAGGCGGGGTGTGCATCCTGGACGAGGGAAACCGGATGAGTGAAAGATCCTGGGCCTCTCTGGCACCGCTCCTGGACGATCGTCGATATGTCGAGTCTGTTATTACAGGCTTGACCATCCCGGCTGATCCCAATTTCAGGTTTGTCGTAACGATTAACGAAGACGCTTCTACCTACGAGATCCCCGAGTATATCCATTCCAGACTTCAACCCCAAATCTTCATTGATTTTCCGGATAAGGAAGACGAGTTGTTGAGTCTGAAAGAACACCTTCCGTTTGCCGAGGAGGATATCCTGAACTACGTTGTAGATTTTCTCCAGCGGGCCCACATGGCCGATGAGGTCTATTCCGTTCGGGACGGGATCAACATGGCCAGATATGCCATGAAGATGATGCACGGTACGAAAACAGCCAAGAAGGAGGCCATCCACCGCGCCATCCTGACTGTGCTCGGCGACGAGGGTCTGCGGTACGAATAATAGAAATGACCAGTGACCATCTATACTTCGCACGGCCATGAATGGCATTTTTAGAAATTCCGTGTTGTATCGAGTTTGGGCTGTTGTTTAAACAAATTCGAAATCCGAATATCGAAATCCGAATTTACAAATCTCCTAATGTTTCAAACTACAGTGCGGCCAATTTGAATCTGTTTTGAATTTCGTATTTTGGTAATTTGATATTGTTTCGTATTTCGTGGTTGGCGCAGGCTTCACTTCGTGTCGTATTTCGAATTTGGTCCGCGGCGGATGCACGGTAATTCCCAAAAATCAAAAATCTCCTATTATGACCGCTCAAAGCATACAACCTTTCGGACCCATCCATCCAGTCCCAGTTGTCCACTTCAGCGTAGAATTTGCCGATGCGGTCCGGCACTTGTTTCAACGTGTCAGGCCGGACGC
>DAOUTV010000177.1 GCA_030668505.1 Desulfobacterales bacterium
AGATATCTTAATAAACGGTCTGCTGGAGCCTTTGATTGTCTGGGAGCGGACGAAAGGCGAATATTACTTGGTAGGTGGATTTCACCGTCTGGCTTCGATAAAGGCAATCCGTGAAAAACATCCCGGTTATTTCGACCACGTTGATGTTCGTGTGGTCTCTGGAGAGCTGGACGAGATGCGAGCCTTAAATCTCAAGCTGAATGCAGACCGCTTAGACACTACGATAACCGACTATTTCGACACTGTCCTCTATTTAAACAATGCCAATTGGTCCAAGGAACGGATTGCTGCTTTCTTGGACAGAACCGTCACATGGATAGAGGAAATCATACGCGTTGTTCCCAGCATGGATTCCAGGCTTAGAAAAATGCTGGAAGAGGGAAAAGTGTCTTGGAACAAGGCCAAGGGCATTTGCCGCAAGATACTTGCTGCACCACCCGAAAAAGAAAAAGAGGTCGCCGACAAACTCATTGATGAATCAAGTAATAGCGATGCAAAAACAAGACGGAAGAAACGCCCCTTATCCCCGCACAAGGCCATAAAACGCCTCACCAAACAGTTCGAAAAGCAACCGACCACGCGCTATTCAGTTGACTTGGAAGATCTCCTCTCGCTGTTAATGGTACTGGCTGGAAAAGACAACTCCGAATCCCACCTTGAGCGAGTACGCAAGACCTTCCCATGCCTTATGGAATAAATGCCTGATTCTGCATTTAGGAGGACAGAACGGGGATCTCAAAATTCAACAAGAATGCAAATGCCTGTGACAAATAATGGTATGCCGGCCCTGAAGAATAATAGTTCTGTCACATGCCCGCCTTTGATGGCGCTTTTTCAGAAAAGGGTTGAAGGCGATGACGCCCTTCTGGATCTAGCTGGTCTGCGTTTTAGAGAGGGGGGGCTTGTAACCGAATTTTATGCGGAAACACTAATGGGGCTTGAGGGGCTACTGAGATTCAAGCCCACACCTGAAGCTCCCGCAATTGTCCATCTGTCTCGAGGCATCAATCTGTTTGAGGAAGAAAGCCACCTGCTGATCAACGAGTTCGCCGGAAGCTTTAAAGACCAAGTCTTTGGATTGGTCATCCATGATCAAATCGAAATCACCACCCGCTTTGAGGATTACTTGGATGTTCTGCGGAAGATGGAATCGAGATTAAGAGAGGTCCAAGTTAGCCCTTATTTTTTTATAGAATACGCTGTGGGATTGGAACCTGAAAGCTTTATCGAGCTTTTTAGAGCCGTACCTGAGCTGAATCGTGTAAGCGCTTGTATCGATATAAGTCATATCGGCCTATGGCAGACAAGGGCCGCTTATTCACGCAACCATCCAGGAAAGGATGTATGTGCTGTGACGCCCCACGACCCAGAGCTGCCGGAAGTAATCGAAGATATCCAAGGGGCGGTTCGCTCCGCCTTGGATACAGTGCTTGATGTAATTCGGGCGCTCGGCCACTTAGGGAAACCTTTACATTTTCATTTGCACGACGGGCACCCGCTTTCAACCTTGAGTCCTCTTGGGATTTCCGATCATTTGAGTTTTTTGGATGAAATTCCGATTCCTTTTGAATATAAAGGTAAAAGATCCCTGTATCCGATGTTTGGACCTTCGGGGCTTTTAAGGATCATCACCGAATCATTGCAACTCCTTGGTTCGGATCGCGTTTCCTTTTCCCTGGAGATTCATCCGACAGAAGGCAGGCTTCCTCTTGGTGATGCTTCTCATCTTTTCAACCATTGGGAAGATAAAGGAAATGCGGAACGGATGAACTACTGGATGTCGATTCTTCTTCAAAATCATCAGCTTGTGTTGGAAGCATGTGAGAAAAGTATTGTGAATTGAAGGATTGAGGATTGAGGAATTGGCGAAAGAATTCCTAAGTCCCCGAATCCCTAATGGAAAGGAGAAAACCATGAAACAACCTGAAAAGATGATCATCTATAATTTATTCCCTCTATTGGCCGGAAAATTTACAGAGTGGGAAAAGCATTTGGTAAGGGCATCTGAAATGGGCTTCAATTGGATTTTTGTTAATCCCATCCAGCGCCCCGGCACTTCTAACAGCCTTTATTCGATAGCCGATCATTACGATTTCAATCCGCGCTTAGTTGAGCGGAAAAGCAAGAAAAGCCCCAAGGAACAGGCACAAGAGATGATTGGGGCCGCAGAAAAGATGGGGCTCAAGATGATGGTGGATTTGGTGATCAACCACTGTTCTGTGGATTCGGACCTGCTGCGGTCGCATCCTGAGTGGTTCTTGTGGGAGTCAAAAGGGCGTGTTGCTCATCCGTTCTGTGACGAAAACGGCAAGAAGGTGGTCTGGAAGGACCTGGCAAAATTTGACCACAGAAATACAAAGGATAAGGAGGGACTTTTTCAGTTCTGCCTCAATTTAGTGAAGTTCTTAGCAGAACTGGGTTTTAAGGGCTTTCGCTGTGATGCAGCCTATCAGACACCACAAAGCCTGTGGAAAAGACTCATTCATGAAACAAAGGAGATGTATCCCGATGTGCTCTTTTTTGGAGAAACGCTCGGATGTCCCGCGGACCAGACCAGGAGGACCGCCAGAGCTGGTTTTGATTACATTTTCAACAGTTCCAAATGGTGGGACTTTTACAGCTACTGGCTGATGGCACAATATGTTCTTACACGAGACATTGCCCCTTCTGTAGGCTTCCCCGAAAGCCATGATACGGTGAGGCTCTGCGATGAACTCAATGGCGACATTGAAGGGCTTAAACAACGCTATCTATTCGCTGCCCTGTTTTCAGCAGGTGTCATGATGCCCATAGGTTTCGAATTTGGCTTTCGCAAGAGGCTCCATGTGGTAAAAACCAGACCGGAAGACTGGGAAGAAACAGACGTTGATCTGACCTCTTTCATAACAAGGGTCAACAAGATTAAGACGGAACACACGATTTTTCAGGAGGAGGCTCTAACGGAGATACTATACGAGACCAACCCGAATGTTCTGCTCATGTGGAAAGCATCCATCCATACCCAAGAAGAAGCCCTCCTTATTCTCAATAAGGATATCCACGACGAACAACATTTTCACGCAGAAAGCCTGAAAGAATTCGTTCAGGCAGGGGCCCCGTTAGTTGATGTCTCCCCGGAGTCCCCAATGGACTATATCCCGACGCCATTCTCATACGATCTCCAGCCAGGACAAGGCATTGTGTTGATCACTTCTAGAGACTCTGCTCTGGAAGATTGATTGTGAAAAGAACTTCGTTATTAGGTTATGGTTATTGGTGAGCAGGGGTTATGTTTATCTTGTATCCTATCTGAAATTGTAATGTTTCTTAACGGGTACCTTGACATCCCAGACACAGGATAACCCTTTTGGAAATGTGACAAAATCACCTTCCCCAAATTCCACTCTTTTCCCATCCTCGGTTTCAACAACCACTTCGCCCTCAAGCAAATAGCATTCCTCGGTACTGTCATAATGCCAGTCGAACCGGGAAATCTCTTTTTCCCAGATTGGCCAGGATGAAACTCCTTTGCTTTCAAGATGTTCCGTCGTTGGTTTCTCGATCTCGATTTTCATTTTGAGCTCCTTTATTTTTATTGGTTTTTTTCAATACCCCGATGCTTGCAGCGGGGTTACCGCATAGTACCCTCTCCCCCCTTCGTGTCTGAGGCCTCAGGATCGATGACTGGTGGCAGAGGGCCTGCCCTGTTAAATAGGGTTCCCTTCGGGAAATTTAACAGGGTGAAGGTGAGGGGGTATAAAAGGTATTCCATTGTGATATTCCGTCCGCTTGCGGCGGGGAGCTTCATTTATTATGGATATCACAAACTTTGTCAATCTCTTGGGCCGGATTCTGGTTAACCGACAGTCTTGTCCGGCTTAGGGTGTGAGGCCGAAAAATTGTGGGAAGTCGGGGTGGGCGTTTTTGCTGGATTTTTTTGTCAGCCTTCAGTAAATGTCTACAATCATTCTGACGCGTTGCGCATATAGGTTTTCAGATAATTAGTTTCCATCCATAAATGGCCCTTTTCCGCAATCTCGGCGTCAAACTGCGGGGTTGCTTGTGCGACGTACCTCGGTACGCCTCCGCACAACCCCTCGTTTTCCTTGACCTTGCGGAAAATTGCTCATTTCTGAATTGGAAACTTACGCTTGTGCCCATTGAGTTTTTACGATTCGTGGATGGGCACTAATTAATTTCACAAGGCCAGAGGGAGAGGTCCGTGCAAGGTATACATGGGAGTATGTTGTTGAGGATTTCGACCGATAACGCAGTGAGATTAATGATATAGAAATCTATAAGGCAGATCCACTTAAGTGGACAACAAGTGCTAAGACCATGGATAATCATCAGACGCAAGAGCAAGATAAGGTCGAAGAATCTAGCCCTGAAGCACTTGAGGGTCCCCGGAAACTTACGTCTGAGCCCGGTGATTTTCCTGACTCATGTGGTAAAAACAGGATCGTTTTGCTTCCTGTTGAGCCTTACTTGCTACATGTCTATTGGAACGTTACCCCTGCCGAACTTGACAAAGCAAAACATCGGACAAACGAAGAACATGCACAATCACAGGCCATTTTGAGGTGCTATGACATCACCAACACCATTTTTGACGGAACAAATGCCAATGGCTCTTTTGATGTGCATATCGATCTTCTATCAAAATGCTGGTATGTCCATCTATGGAGCCCCGAGAAAGCATACTTTATAGAATTAGGGCTTAAAACCGAAGACGGTCGATTCTATCCAATAGCTCGATCAAATATTGCCGATATACCCCCTGCATGGCCTGCCCCTAAATCGGTCCAACACTACATGCATGTTGAAGGAGACTACGATCGCCTTGAAACCGTCCCGGCCCCAATTGATGTACAGCCCTCTGATGGGCTAACACCGCCTAGGGCGTATCGAGCAGAACCTGAATTGCCGTGGGCAGCTGAAAGAGAGCGTCGCTATGAGACGCGGTCTCCCCTTAAAGCCGAAAAAAATTCCTCAAGAGCCGAAGGGCATAAAGAGAAAGGGCACCCGAAAGAAGGTAAGCTTGATCTTACAGAAATTACCGAGCAAAGATTCGTCTCCGGCATATCATCAAACCGATAACGGCATTTAAAAATGGAAAAAGGCTACCTGGCGATCATCCTTCACGCTC
>DAOUTV010000271.1 GCA_030668505.1 Desulfobacterales bacterium
ACATCCAGTGCCTTGAGGGCAAAGAAAGTGGAAAAGATTTCGGTAAGCAGACAGTGACCATAACCCCACCATGAGAAGCTGAAAGCTCAAGGCTCCCCAGTACCATCTGCCGGAGCTACCCCAGTACCATCTGCCGGAGCTACGGGGCAGGCGGGGCAAGCAAAGCTGAAAGCAAAAACCCCCCATCTTCTACATTAGAGAAATGGGGTTGGATTAATGGAGCATAGGCAAAGTCTCAATGGAAGTAATTTTAATATCAGAAACGTGTGGCTTTTGTCAAGGATTACCAGGGGTAAGGACGCATTTGTGCCGAAGGTTTTCATCCTCAAGTTTCAAGGCTAATGGAAAGTGGTATAGTTCTGGAGGAAGTATTCTATTTGAGATTGCTGGGTGGGTGTCAGGTCACCAAACTGTAAACCACACCGCATCGTTTTCACACTTCGGGATTCTTCATCTATTTCTCTATCATATATTGTTTTGGATGGAATTCTACGTAGATAGAAAAAATCATCAGTTAAGAAGATGTCTATTGCTGAAAAACCAGTGTTCTTTGTTTTATTGAGAACATACTCCAAGGCCAGGCCACCTATGCTTATGTCCTTGACCTTCCCCAAATTGGAAAAGTGAGGTCTGAACACAGCGAAAGTCAAGTCCCGCGGCAATAGTCGTTTGAATTTCCGTCGCTCAGTTTCCACTGTTGTTTCCTCCGCCATTAATATTGTCAATCAGGGCTCACGGCACGGGTAGAATCAGCTCGATGTAAGCTTTCGGGGAAAATTGTGGGCAATGGATAATTGATGAAGTTACAATATATTCACCCCCTTGAATAAGAGCAATGGGGGGAATTGGGGCAACCTTTAGTTTTTTAATATCAAGTTTCAAGGCCGATGTAAAGTGGTATAGTTCTGGATAAAATATTCCAGTTTAGATTTCTGGTGGGGCGTCAGTTTTCTAAACTGCATGCTACATCGTCTCATTTCTAATGAACTGAAACGGCCTCGGGTAGCTGCCTTGAAATCCGAAACCGTCTTGGACGGTACTTTCTTCAGGCGAAAACTACAATCATTCCATTGTATTTCTAACTCGGCCGACTTGTGGGTAGGCTCTTCGCCGGCAACATAACCAAACGCCAGGCCGTACATGCTTATGTCTTCGATTCTACCTAGTGTAGTACGGTGAGGCCAAGGACGCCTGAGCACTGCAAATGCACCATCCTCCGCCCGGAATCGCCTATGTTCCCTACGCTCTTTCAACTTGATCATGGCACAACCTCCTTTCAAGGTTCAAAAGCCTCTGTTGAGAGAAAGGATACGCCTGAACTTGGGAGATAACGAAGGGCTCAACAGTAGCTTCAGAAAGGGCGATTCACCACAAACACAATGAGGACAATTAATTTGCCTTAAAATTCAAAATGCTGGAAAAAAAGAGAAAAGTCAACACTGTATCTTTACGGATAAAACACGGAGGAAAAATACGTGGTCTTACATCGACAAAAGGAAGGATCTGAGGTTTGTCTTATCTTTTTTTATACCAATCTTCTCTCTGATATTCTGTCTATGAGTCTCAATCGTTCTGTAAGAGGAATTTAATAATTCTGCTATATCTTTTGTAGTTTTTCCATCCTTTACAAGGGAGGCAATTTGAATTTCTGTGGGAGTGAAACCAAGATATTCCGAGGACAACCTGTGTGCGAATGGTGAAGCAATGTCATTTAAGTTCGATTCCAGAAAGGACAAGTAGACCATGCTTTTGGCATCCAATCGACAACTTTTCAATTTTTCTATTTGAGGCAAAACGAGATCCTTAAGATTTAACATCACCTTTTCTTCAAGCTCTCTCTTATTCTCGTCCATTCGTTTCAGTAAAATTCTTAATGCACTATTTGTTTCCTCAAGCTCAATGGTCCGAGCCTTCAAAGCGGCTTCTCTTTCCCGTAGTGCCTCCTCGGCTCGCTTTCTTTCCGTGATGTCCACATTGACCTCGGCAAAGAGCCATTCACCCTCATCATTTTGAAAAGGTATGGTCGTTACCTGGATGGGTCTGTTGGCCTCCTTGACCAGCACTTCTTCGGTGACAACGGGTGTCTTTGTTTCCATGGCCTTCGTGATTCCGCAGCCAGAACACGGTTCGATCGTGTCCATAAAGTACTCATAACACTTTCTGTCGGCCGGATCGCCATATACCTTTTTCCACTCCGGATCAATGTATCGAATGTTATAGTCTGAATCGATAATGTCGAGCCCTGTTTTTGTCACACCCAGAATGAACTCGACTTGTTGTTTTAGCGCTTCGAGTTCGGCTTGGGCGTGCTTCCGTTCGGTAATGTCCTTTAAAGACTCTACGACCATGGTTGGATGGCCATCTTCGGTCCGCGC
The DNA here is from genome assembly GCA_030668505.1 of Desulfobacterales bacterium. Lineage (GTDB taxonomy): Bacteria > Desulfobacterota > Desulfobacteria > Desulfobacterales. The sequence goes on from DAOUTV010000271.1 coordinate 2,376, forward strand.
AGCTACGCTGGCCGTGCACCAGAAAATCTTTTGGTTCCCATTGTTGTCGGTCATCTTGGTTTCAAACTCGTGAACCCTACCATCATCGAAACACTGCTGAACAATACATGGTTCGCAAACCGTGTCTCGCATATGATAGGTGGTATAACACTTCCTGCCAATTTGGTCCGACCTGAACAGATCCTTTGAAATGTCGTTGGTCCACACAATATTAAAGTCCTTGTCCATCATGATCATCGCATCCGGCACAGACTCGACGATCCCGGCCAATTTCTCCCGGCTTTTCCGAAGGGCTTCCTCAGCGCGCTTGCGATCTGTGATGTCTCTAGAGATTTCCAACACAGTCGAGGGCTTTCCCTCTTTATTTCTTAACGCTACGTTGGCAGTACAATGATAATGTGATATTTTCCCGTCTTTATCTATCACCTCGGTATCATGCTCATGAATCTTGCCATCCTGAAACGCCTTAAGCGTAAGGCAAGGATAAGGTTCACAGGGTATTTTTCTTCCGTGGTATGCTTCAAAACATTTCTTGCCGATCATATCATTGCCAAAGACCTTCTTTGCGGTTTTATTGGCCCAGACAATATTCAGGTCTTTGTCCATCATGCTCATGTGATCACCAATAGAGCGCAACATGGCGTCAAGTTTTTCCTCACTCTTCCGCAGGGCCTCCTCTGCCCGCTTGCGCTGGGTGATGTCCCAAAAGATGCCTAATATCCCAGTGACATTCCCCTTTTCATCTTTAATAGGCGTTTTGGCTGTATTAACCCATACTTCTTGTCCATCCTGGATGTACTTTTCTTCAATATCTTCCATCTTCCCTGACGCCATAATTTTCTTATCGTCCGCCCTGTACTTTTCAGCCAATTTGTTAGTGAAGAAATCATAGTCTGTCTTTCCTTTGATCTCTTCGGACTTGATCTTTAAATCGCGAGCGTAGTTTTCATTGCATGACA
>DAOUTV010000120.1 GCA_030668505.1 Desulfobacterales bacterium
CATGGACGGCTTCCGGACTTGTTCTTTCCTGCACCGACTGCCACGAGCCTCATGGGGCGCCCAACGAGATGTTGGTTAGAGGGGAAGTAAATGGAGCACAGGTAACTATTGGTTCTATTGGTTCCGATGATGCGGACTTGGCGGAATTGTGCCTAAGATGTCACCAGAACGACATATGGAGTATTCATCACACTGATAGCGGCAATGCCAATGCACCATATACTGGTGGTGCGGATTGTGATGATTGCCACTTCTTTGGCTGGAATACGGGTCCGACGTCAATTTGCAGTAACTGCCATTTTCATGGTGGGGATGACAGTTGGCTGCAAACTTCACCATACATAGCAAACGGCAATCTCCATTACACCGGGAGGCGCACATTTTAGAAGCTGTTTCAAAACCCTTTTCCTTGGTCTGTTTGGCCATTTTTGAAAGTTCTAAGCTCACTTCGCTAAAACTGTAAAACTCGGGCTAACGCCCTCAAACAGTTACGATTTTTGACGCTTCGCTTTGCTAAGAACTTTTGGCAAAAACAGCCAAAATGGAGTCGTCAAAGGGTTTTGAAACAGCTTCTATCTTGATTATTTTACATCACAGATAAGTGAGAAAATCAGAATGAGTAAGAAGCGACATTTGTTGTGCAACTTATATAGTTATCTCTTTGTGTTTTTCTGGTTGTTTTCGGGTTCTTTTGCAGAACTTGCCATTGCGGATGAAGGCTCACTATCCCTATCAGGTCTACTTCAGCTGCGCTATGATGGGCGTTATCTATCTGACGATGAGGGTGAGGATCACAAGCTTCATCAGACTGTGGATATTAACATTAAAGAGAATAAGTGGGGGCATTTCAGATTTACCTTAGCCGGAGATATGATAGAGGACATTGACTCCGAAGACGATGATCAAAGCGATAGAACCAGGACTATCCATGATACCTGGGACTCTTCTAGTCATGGATATCTATATATCTGTCAGGCAGAGATATATGAGTTGGGTCGTCTAAATTACGCCCGTTTCGGGAGACAATATGTGAATCATGAGCTTGCTACTACCCATCTCGATGGACTGAATTTCTCACTTGACCTTGAGCTCTTTGGTATGCAAATCAGACCCTTTGCCTATGCCGGCATCCCTGTTCGCCTTTATGAGGATGGCCACTACTGGGATGCTACGGAGGTTGGGGGGGGTGCTCATATCCATTTAGATAGATCTACGAAAATAACTCTTGAATATCAGGTCATCGAGGAAGACCCCGATATTGTGGGAACATACAGGGAAAGCGGAAAAGAGCGCTATGAACAGTCTGCATTTGCAATCAGGCGGTCTTTACTTCACAAGGGCTATGGCTATATCTCCCTTTTTCTGCTCGATAACTCCCCAAAGAATATAAATACTAGGTTTTCTCTCTTAGTCGACAGACTGGATCTTGACATTGATGCTTCATACTTTTACCAATTTAAAGAAATAAGCGAAACGCCAACATCATCTCCATATTATACTGGCTTGACCGGAACGATAAAGCCGTACCACAGCTTCACCCTGGACGTCATGAAGGGGGTTTACAAGGATCGTATCTGGGTTTCAGCGGGAACACAATGGAGACTACTGGATTCGGGTGAGGACGAGACAGAGTTCAACCATTCCTACAATAATCAATATTTGGCTCTGATAATAGATGATCTGCTAATGAAAAACGTACAGCTTTCACTACAGGCTGATTTCTGGCAGGTGATGGACAGCGATAATGATGATGAGATATTAAGTTTCGGCGGAGAGATAGCATATGAGAAGCCTAAAACCATCAATGTTTCGTTGGGCTCTTTCTACTCACTTTACAAATATGACTACTTTGCAGATACCGGGGAGAAGACCGACGTATATACAATTTATTCCGATGTTCGTTATTACATTCAACCCGGGTTATACTTTGATGCTCGCTATGAATTAGACATATATGATATTCACGAGCATCGATTTGTAGCCACGCTAGGTATTGAGATCTAGGAGCAAGTGATGTCACGATCAGGTCATATAATGGTTATTGCGGGAATAGCGATCATTTTATCAGTTGTGCTGTTCTTTTCACTTTCAACTTACGCTGAAAATGGTGACGGGGTGCCGCCGGAAACTGATTTGGAAAACCTTCAGTGCAAGGACTGTCACGGCCAGGACAGATTCTTACCATCATATCATAAGCCTGCGGGAAAGTGGAAAAAGAGACACGGCTACAGGGTAAACACTCTGGTGAAGCCCGGTCCCAGGATAAAGGAAAAGATTCCGTTGAAGCCTGGTCATGTATATGACTGCGGTCTATGTCATGTTGATGATGCTTGCAGGAAATGTCATCAGCTAAATCGCCCAAAGAATCACACGGGTTTCTGGAGAATGAGGGGGCATGGTATCAAGGCGTTAGCAGAGCGGGAATCGTGCGCCTATTGCCACGTTGAAACCTTTTGCGTCCGCTGTCACCAAAATACCAAGCCGATTAATCATCGCGGCAATTGGAAAATGGCTCACGGCAAAGCCGTAGCTGGTGGACATACTGAGAGATGTTCAGTATGTCATCAACGAATAATTACAAGAGTACATGTTGGGGATTCGCCCCAATGTCTATTCTGTCACCCACGATAGGCACTATATCTTTCCGGGGGCATTCGGCTTACATCTTAATCATAATGATGTTTCATCCAAAGCTGTTGAAGTCAGCAATAATGAGGATACCACAGAGAAAGGCAGAGAACATGATTTATGGTCTGCTTGACATCCTTGATTGCCTGTAATAGCCTCCTCTTAAATAGTCGCGGAGCGGTTCTATAACTTGTGTAACAGGAGGTTTGCTATGCAAGAATACACGATTCATCCACTGGTGGTTGGAGCCAACGAAACAGACCAGGGAATCATGACGTATCTTCGGGATTACGGACAAAGGATCTGGATTCCTATCTATGTCTTCTACATAAAAGGCGGTGACAAGAATGTCCTTGTAGACACGGGGCTCGAACAGTTTGTAGTGCCCGATGAGGTGGGAAAAACCTATGGTTTTGATGTCCTTGAATTTGAGGATGCCCTTGCTACCGTGGGGCTCAGGCCCGAGGACATAGATGTGATCATTCACACTCATCTTCACAATGATCACTGCGAAAACGATTACAAATGCCCTCGTGCCAAGGTGTATGTTCAAAGGGCGGAGATGGACTTCTTCAGGAGCCCCCACCCGATCGACCACAGGTATTACCCGGATGTTCTGGATGGGGTTGATGTAGTTGAGGTGGAAGGGGACGCGAACATCCTCGACGGGATCGATGTAATTTATAGCCCAGGGCACACGGTCGGCGGCCAGTCCGTGGCCATCAATACATCAGAAGGCAAGGCAATTATCACGGGGTTTTGCTGTAATGACAAGAACTTTCCGGCCACAGGGCCGGCAATAGCCCCGGGGGTCCACATCAATGTAATAGAGGCCTACGATAGCATCCAAAAGATCAAGGAGATGGCTGACGTCTTGATCCCCCTTCATGATCTTTCAATCGGGAAGATGAAAACTATCCCCTAACCCGGACAAGCCGGAGCCAAATCCTAAACTCGAATATCTAAATCCGAAACAAATCCGAATATCAAATGACAAAATGACCGAAACTAACCCTGGGCCCAGACCGGGTTTTTCTCTCCCTGGCATTTTCCGGCTTCTGTAGCGCCAGGGCGGGCACGTTGGAAATTCGATGTTTTTGTCATTTGAACATTTTTATTCTTATCATTTGTTTCGGATTTCGTGTTTTTGATTTCGTGTTTTTGACCGAAAAAACAGGGTTTTCGGTCAAGCTCTTAGTCAGCAGGTGAGATGAAAGCCAGCGACAAGCTTTTTCCCCTCTTTCAGAAGCCGATTGTAAGTGTCACAAGCTGATGCGGTTTTTTGGATCAGGACCTTGACCCCCCGCTCTTGGAACTCGGACTGCACCGCCTTTGATACTCGCATAGCGCCAAAACCGGTCCCGAAGATGCAAATCTCGGCATCTGAATTCAAAAGATCCTGCACATCGTTTACTTCCACAAGGTGACCTTGGCCCCGCCACCAGTCCGGCACCACTCTTTCGCCTATAAGCTTGATGTCGTGCCCGTAACCCTTCCCATCGATTTCAATGTGGCCAAAGCGGTACGATTCAATCTTCATGGCATACAAGCCCCTGCTACATGTTGTAAATCTTCTCGTCGTAAAGATTGATCCAGTTGTTTTTCAAGACCTTGACGGCTTTTTTGGTGTTGTCAACCTCCAGGATGAGAACCGTATCTTGTATTTCTATGCAGGGATAGATATGGAGAATATCGATGTTTTCAGAATGCAATAGCTTCAGGATTGTATTCAATCCGCCCGGATGATCCGGTACACGGGCAGCGATCACATCCACAATCTTGGCCTTGAAACCCAAGCCCGTCAAAACCGACATTGCTGCTTCCGGGTTGCTGACAATGAGTCGAAGAGAGGCTTTTTTATTCTCGGTGCCTACCCAGAACGCGGAGACCCTAACATCGTTTTCATAAAGATGGCCGATGATGCGAGAAAGCTCACCTGTCCTGTTTTTGACTCCTATGACAATTTCCTTGATAGTCATGGCTAAGATTTCCTTTTAGTTCTGAGCTTACGAACCGGACAGCCCCTTTACAACCGCCGCTCCCTCCTTGAGGGCCAGTGTGTTCATCTTGTGTACCTTGGTGCCCTTTGTCTCAAAGATGCTCTTTACGCTTTTGATAACAGACTTCAAGGAAACCAAACCGGTCTTTTGGACAAAAGCGCCGATCATAACCATATTTGCACTCCGGGCACTGCCCAGTCTCTCGGCAATGTTGTTAACCGGTATGGCCACCACTTGTATATCGCGACGTTTGGGCCGCTGTTCTACTAGGTCACTGTTTAAGAAGACGGTGCCTCCTGACTTGACCCCTCCCTCAAACCTCATCACAGAAGGGGTGTTCATCAATACAGCAAAGTCCGGAAAAGATGCTACCGGAGAGGCGATCGGCTCATCGCTGACAGTAATGGTGCAATTGGCGGTTCCACCTCGCACCTCTGCCCCGTAGGAGGGAAGAAAGGTCACATGCTTGTCTTCGTGCATGCCCGAAGTTGCCAGCACATATCCCATCATCAGGACCCCCTGTCCGCCAAAGCCGGAAAATATGGTTTTGGTTATGCCCATCGTGTCAAAAAACCTTTTATCACGAAATCACGAAAGTACGAAAAAACAGGATCCTTTAAATTGCAACTCATATATTCCAGACACCTTGAACGTAAGTCAATGGCATTTATACCATACACCTTCATTCGTTCTCGCTTTCGTGCTTTCGCCTTTTCGTGTTTTCGTGATTATGTTTTTGCTCTTTTGCCTCTCTTCATCCTATCCATTCGATTCTGAGTCTGAGTGGCATCCTTGATTACCCCAAGGGGGTAGCTCTTTACGACCTCTTCTTCGACCCATCTACATGCCTCCACCGACGAGAGTTTCCAGTTTATCGGGCACTGAGACAATATCTCAACCAAGGCGAACCCAAGATCATCCATTTGTACCTGAAAAGCTTTCTTTATGGCCTTCTTGGTCTTGATGATGTTTTTCGGCGATGTAACGGCTGTCCTCTCAATGTAAACGCTACCGTCTGCTACTGCCAACATTTGACTGAGGTCTACTGGGTAGCCGTCTCTGAGGGGCAATCGACCCCCTGGTGTAGTGGTTGTGGTTTGCCCCAAAAGGGTGGTGGGTGCCATCTGGCCGCCTGTCATTCCGTACACGCCATTGTTTACAAAGATAGCGCTCAGGCGCTCCCCCCGGTTAGCCGCATGAATGGTCTCAGCCGTGCCGATGGCGGCAATGTCTCCATCCCCTTGATAGGTAAACACGATCAGGTCGGGTCGGGCTCGTTTTATTCCTGTGGCTACCGCAATAGCTCGTCCATGTGGGGCCTCTCCCATGTCCACGTCAATGTAATTGTAAGCCAGGACAGCGCACCCGGCAGGCGGCACCCCCACGGTCTTGTCCCGAATTCCGAGTTCGTCAATCACTTCAGCTATTAATCGGTGAATGATGCTGTGGCCGCACCCGGGGCAATAGTGAAAAATGTTGTCTTTTAGGGCCTTGGGCCTTGTGAATACCTGTTTAGCCATAGGA
>DAOUTV010000163.1 GCA_030668505.1 Desulfobacterales bacterium
ATATGCCCTGCATATCCGGAGTTATTGGTTATCCGTTAATAGTTAACAAGGGGACAACCGTTTAACTCTAACATCCCAGTGGCCTATCATTCGTTACCAGTATTTTAGGTTACGACTCAATGTCATTAACTTAAGCTCAAAATTTCCCCCCTTTTCTAAAGGGGGGTAGGGGGGATTTCTTTGAAGAGTTTGAAAATCCCCCTAAATCCCCCTTTTTTAAAGGGGGACCTTAAAGAAACGGTTCTTAAGTTAATGATATTGACTTACAATTAACAAATAACTGATAACGAATATGCGGCTTTCGTCCCGATCACAGTCGCGGGGCGGCGGGAGGTTTCCACTCCCTTCCCTTGGGACAAAACCAAAAAAAATCCCCAGACCGATTAATTCAGCCTGGGGATTTCCCTTTTTTATCCTCAAAACTGTCTTTGTGCCCGCAACCCTGCACGCGAGAGGTTTAAAAGGCACTTTTTTTTGTGGTAGGTTTTCTGGCTTTCGGATTATCCTACCGGCCGCGCCTTCCCATCCGCCTATGACTGGACAGTGGCATGCTTGCGGCTTTCGTCCCCGATTACAGCGGCGGGCCCGCTCCCGATTTTAACGGGATTCCCTATTAAGCCCCAAAAGGCACCAAAGCCCTTTTATGCTAAAGTGCCCGCCGGTGTCAATAGGAAATTGGTTGCATGCAGACGGGATGGCCGATCCGGCTCAATCGCCTAAAACAAGTCTTAGATTTATCAAAAAACGTTTTAGGCCAGTCAATAAAGGATTTGGGCAACACCCTGTTTCCTCTTGACATTTGAAGCAAGAGTTCATTACTCTATCAAAAATGTTCTCCTGTTGAATAAAGCCATTTGTCAAGGAGAGAGATTTGACCACTCCTGACCCCGAGAAAGATTTAACCCCTCACGACCCCCAGTCTGAGATTCTGAGTATGGAATCCCAAATCAATAAGACAGAACTTAGAATAACCGATGAAATCATTACCAGTTGGGGAAGTATCGTCAATACCATGGCAGAGATTATTAATGTCCCTTCTGCCTTAATTATGAGGATTGATCCCCCTTACATCGAAGTCTTTCGCTCAAGTCAATCGAGTAATAATCCTTATAAGGTGGGAGACAGGGAGCGCCTGGCCGGCCTCTACTGTGAGAGGGTAATAAATACTAGGAACAAACTTTTGATTCCGAATGCATTGAAAGATAAGGAATGGGACAAGAACCCGGATATAAAATTGGAAATGATTTCCTACCTGGGTTTTCCACTCCTCTGGCCCGACGGTGAAGTCTTTGGTACTATCTGTGTGCTTGATTCAAAGGAGAATAGATTTGAAGAACGGTATGAGCGGCTGATTTTAAGGTTCAAAGAACTTATCGAGGCTCACCTTGCTTTATTGTACAAGAATCTGGCCGAAAAGAAGAACCTTGAAGGTATCCTTGATAACCTCACAGAGGGGATCATAGCCCATGACAAATACAGACGCATCCAGTTTTTCAACCAGGCTGCTGAAAAAATAACAGGTTATCGTAGAGAAGATGTCCTCGGAAAGGACTGCCATGAGGCATTTAAAGGACCCTTTTGCGGCAACCGATGCTCCTTTCAAGAAGGCAACCCCCATTCCCTGGATAATGCTTACTATCCCCTGAATATCCTTACCAAGGAAGGCGAGCCTAGGCGGATTGAGATGACAGTGAGCGGCAGCAAGGATGACGCTGGACGCTTTGGAGGTGTTATCGCCTCTTTTCGGGATGTAACGGACCTGATAGGGCTAAAAATACAGCTTGGGGATCTCGAGGGGTTTGGCGGGATAATAGGACGAGACCCCAAGATGCTCCAGGTTTATGATCAGATTAGAGACCTGGGCACCAGCGATTATCCGGTCCACATTACCGGGGAGACCGGCACGGGAAAGGAGCTGGTGGCATCTGCCATTCACAATGAGAGCAGACGTGGCGGGGGTCCCTTTGTGCCTGTCAACTGTGCAGCGCTTCCGGAAGGAACTCTTGAGAGTGAGCTTTTCGGACACGTGAGAGGGGCCTTTACCGGAGCGGTGCGTGATAAAAAAGGTCGGTTTGCGCTCGCTGATGGCGGTACCATGTTCTTGGACGAGGTGGCTGATCTGCCCATGTATGTACAGGCAAAGCTGTTGCGGGTCCTTCAGGAAGGCGCATTCGAGCGTGTGGGTGCCGAAAGAACTACCTCGGTGAATGTCCGCATCATCAGCGCCACCAATCGGGATCTGAAGCGCGAAGTGGAAAGGGGTAGTTTTCGCGAGGACCTCTACTATCGTATTAACGTAGTCCCGATTTATATGCCGCCGCTCAGGAAGCGAAAGAACGACATACCTCTTCTGGTGGAGCACTTTCTTGAAAAGGCCCGAGAAGAGGGACAAGAGTCCCACGGCCTTTTCAAAGAATCCCTGGCCATTATGATGGAGTATCCATGGCCCGGGAATGTCCGCGAGCTTCAGAGTGCCATACGGTTTGCCCTTGTAAAGTCCAAAGGCCGCGTCGTTCAACCTGATGACCTTCCCCTGGAATTAGTTAAATGGATAGATGGAAGACCTTCCCGCGGCCCTTCAAAAAAACTGGATGCGGAAAGCGTCCGGGCAGCTCTGGCTAAGAGCGGAGGGAATAAGGCCAAGGCTGCCAGGATGCTTCGCGTTGGCAGAGCTACCCTGTACCGATTCCTTGCTGATTTTCCGGATGTCTCATGAAACAATCGTGTCTGTAGATGGGCAGATTTTGAATCATGAGGTGAATTCACGCCGTACTATTTTTCCACCAACCTCACAACCCCCATCGCATCAGACTTGTTCAACGATGCTGATCTTTTATTTCTGCGTTTGAAGCCCTACCCACCTAGCCGCACGAGCCAGGCCTCTATCCAACGTCCACAAAACAGCGTCCTCCCGGGCTGCAACTGCAAGGTGCACGGCATCGGGGGCTCTAAGGGAATGTTTCATCGCCATGATCCATTCGGTTGCCTGTTCAAAATCGCGCGAGCCTATGAAAACCATTCGCAAACTTCCTGCACGGAGGTGACGATCTAGAGCTGTCATTGCCCGACGCGCATCTGCTTCATCCATTTCCTTTGCCCTGCACTTCCCGGACAGCAGAGAAGCGAATTCTGCCCGAACAAAGGGGCTGATTACCAAGGATCCTCCGGGGAGCTTCACCAGCTTTTTTTCCACCACATCGCTGTTTGCTTCGGGCAAGTAATAGGGCGCTAAATAGGATGTGTCAATGTAATGAAGCTCTCTCAATATCTGGACTCCTCTCGCATTTTGATAATGGTCTGAGAAGCCGGTAGCCCTCTCAAGCGTAACTTTTCACGGAAGCCCTTCATGCTGGGCAATGCTGCTGCTTTTTTAACTGGTTTCAGCATAGCCACCGGTTTGCCCCTTCGGACAATCATGACCTCTTCCCCTTGTTCCACGTGAGAAAGATAAGCCGACAATTTGGCCTTCACTTCCCTAATATTCGTCTCGATCATTTGACCCTCCTATTGTGACTACATAAGATAGTCACATAAGAACATCATTTCTTGTCTTTGTCAAGAAGAATTCGAGCAGGACAAGAGAGCCCAATTAAGGCCCCAAGCTTCAAGCTTCACATTTCGGCCTTGCTCTAATACTTAAGATTTAAGATGACCCTCTGTCTCTCCCTTTGTCTTGACCCTAAAGGCTAAACTCCCATTCCTGTTCTAGTCTTTTCAAAAGGCGTTTTCTCTTGTTAACACAGGAAATACAGTTGCAGCCGCTTTTTAGAGGGTGTTTTCCTAGTCTCTCGGCCAATTCCCATGAGGCGTCGATCATTTCAACAATCATCGATAGTTCTACTTTTCGGGATTGTTCCAAGTTTTTATGCTTATTCATAATTCAAACGACCCGGGTTTATTGGTAACAGCAAATACGTTCTGAACATATTTTTCTATCCGCATTCTTTGGCCGAATCTATCTGCAAACAGGAAAATCCTATCCATATCCAGGGAACCGAAATCCTTTGATATCAAATGGTTCTTGAATAATTTCAGAACTTCTAAAATATCAGCTTCGTCTTTTGGGCCTAGGTCGGGGTTATTTGCAATAGCCATCAATTTTAATATGATGAAGTCTGTTGGCTGTATTACGGGGTGTTTTCCCAACAACTCATCCTCGACGACAAGACTTCTCCCTATCATATCTTCCCCGTCTTGTGTGTTGACAAACATGAAATCAATTTTACCCAATACCCCCGATTCCGAATCAAACTGGGCAAAAGAGTGTGTCTTTTGGTAACAGGTGTAGCCTAACCTTTCCATCATCGCGGATATTTCAGACCAAGAACGGCCTTCTGTTAATAGGTCAATGTCTGAAGTATACCTCGGCAGCCCGTACAGCCCCAGAGCCAGAGCCCCGATCAAAGAGTACGGTACTTGGTTTTCCGTCAAATTACTTGCGATTAGCTGGAGAACATTCGTTAGTTTTTTTAATATCATGGCTTCATATTCCACATACAAACAATGCTAACAATAAATCTGAACTTGGTCAAACTAAATGGAAAATGTTGAAGTCAATAACGCCTAATCAGGCCCACCACCTTTCCTTGGATCAGCAGGTCGCCCTTCCTGACAACAATGGACTCCATCCCCTCATGGGCGGGCCGAAGTTCCACATTGTGTTTCTTCTTGTAATACTTCTTAATGGTCGCCTCATTGTTTATAAGGGCCACCACGGTCTGGCCTTTTTCTGCTGTTGGCTGCTTTCTTACTACCACGAAATCCCCACTTAGTATCCCGTCGTCTTTCATGGAGTCCCCCTTGACCTCCAAGACAAAGTGGTCTCCGCTGCCTACCATGGTTGGAGGAACTTCTATGACGTCTATGTCTTCTACTGCTTCAATTGGTTTTCCGGCCGCCACCCTTCCAAGGAGTGGAAACTCAAATCGCTTAGTCTCTACAGGGCTGATAACTTGAATGGCCCGCTTCTGGTTTTTTTTCTTGGGAAGTCGAACGTAGCCTTTGCGCTCCAGTGCTTTTAGATAAGTAGTTACCGTGTTGTAGGAGTTAAAGCCGAAATGGGAACATATCTCTTCAAAACTGGGGGACCGCCCCCAATCCTCCGTGTACTGCGAGATATAAGCTAGAAATTCTTTCTGCTTTTCGGTTAATTACATTAAACAACTAAAAGCGGAATCCGAACCGCCTTCCAACCTTTGTACAGCACATCAGTTTCTACCAAAGTATTGGAAACGACCTTGTGTC
>DAOUTV010000194.1 GCA_030668505.1 Desulfobacterales bacterium
GAACTGAAGGATGGGAAGGTGGTGCTTAAACCGTTGCGCGTGTACGATACGGATTTGGGCCAAATTAGGTCCAAGATAAAGAAGCTTGGGCTGAAACCTGATTGTGTGGCCGAGGCAGTAAAGTGGGCAAGGTCAAAGTGAAGCGCATCGTTATCGACACGAATGTGGTGATCTCTGCGCTTTTGTTTGAAGGTGTGCCGAGTGAACTTGTCCCGTTGTGGAAAAGCGGCCGGATTGACCCTCTGGCATCCAAGGAAATCGTTAACGAATACCTGCGGGTTTTGACCTATCCCAAATTTGGGCTAGCCCCGGAGGAGATCGACTTTGTCCTCTACCAAGAAATATTGCCCCATTTTGAGATTGTCAGGGCAAAGTCTGGCCCTGTGATCGTACGAGATGTTCCTTCGGACGACAAGTTCATACGCTGTGCGGAAGCCGGCAATGCAAAGATAATCATTTCTGGTGACCAACACTTACTGCGTCTGAAACGTTATCGCACCATAGAGATATTGACTCCTGGCCGGTTTTTAGCGGGGCTGTAATGGGGAAGAAGGGGAGTTCGTTACGTTATTTGTGGATGGGCACTATATAATTTGCCGAGATATTCCTCACCAATCACAGAAGGATCGTAAAGACTCGGAAAGTAGTAGGGAAGAACATGGATGGGCAGTCCAATGGTCAATGGAGAACGATGAGTCAGTGACTGCAGAAGATTGTCCTTAAGAAGGTCGCTTACGATTCTGCGGGCATTGCGTGCACTCATGTTCAGGATCTCAGCCGCCATGCCTCTTGGTACAGCACCCCGCATAAATACGGCTCTTAGTAGTTTTGCCGCCTGCACCTTCAAGGGTTTTTCAGGGTGTTTGGACCGCATTTCCATGTACCAATCGATTCGAGATTCAACCTGGTCAAGCCGCAGCAAGTCTTCCATGAATCGAATTTGATCCAGACAGATTTCAAAGAAAAACTCGCAGAAATCAGCTAACAGGTCATCATCAAAGTGATGGGCACCTTTTTGCGCATTCGGTGAATCAGTGGCCCATAGCTCAAACATATATTGTTCTTTCCTTCTTGATAAACCCCGAGACAAAGACCATAAGTTGCTTTTGTTAACGCCTGCCCTGGCAAGATACAGCCCTGAGAACAGGCGGGCAACACGCCCGTTTCCATCCCGGAAAGGATGAAGCCAGGTCAACCGGTGATGACTCGCCGCCATTGCAATTAAACGTTCGTCACCATGAAAATGATCAGGGTCGTAAGTATTGGCAAAGGTTTTGAGTAATGCCGGCAAATCCTGATAGTCCGGCCCGTGAGATGATCGGCCATCTACTGAAACATTTACATCTCGTATGACACCAGGATGGACGGGGTACTTGGTAAAACCGCCCTGTGAATGAGTGTAAAGATGTTCTTCCGGTAAGTTGGCATAAAATGCAGCATGAATATCTGACAAAAACTGTTGATCACAGATATTGCATTCTTGTTGTGCATCCACAAGCTGAATAAACCGCCTTTCAGTCTCTACATGGGCGGCACACAATTCCTGGGCATATTTTTTCTCCGGGTCTTGACTGAATACCTTGTGTAAGGCTGATTCGATGTCCGGTATGCTGGTTTTATGACCTTCAATAAGGTTGCTGTAATAGCTGTTTATGAGTCGAAGCCGATCGCCTATCGAAATGGCGGTCTCAGTGGCCACCCTGCCTTCCAGCCCCGCAGAGGCTGTTATGATTGCCTGGGCCATATCCTTCAGGGGGCCCATATTCCCTTTCCCAGGCAAAACAGGGGATAGGTTATACAGGTGATTCTTGTCTTTTCTGGCCGGTTTCTTGGCCGGTTTGTATGTCTTCATAATATGCTATTAAATAACACTTTTTTGACCTTTTGGCAACTCTAATTTCAGCAATATGCGTTAATGCTGGCCGGTTTCTTGGCCGGTTGGGCCGGATTGGCCTACATCAACGAGACCTGGGTTGAGCGGTTCAACGTTCACGGTTCCCGGTTGAAGAGCCCTAACTGCCTGTTAGCAAAAGGATGACGCGTCAACAGGGACGAATGTTATGTTTCACCCAATGGGTGAAAGAGCCTAATTTGAGTATTGTCTTATAAAGTTAAGGATATCAGCAGACTATAACCTTTGAACCTTGAACCCCTGGCCCAGACCGGGACTACCGGCTTGGTAGCTTAGACTAAGCTGAAGCGCCAGGGCGGGCCTGAACCTGGAACCGATCACTTTAGGTGAGAGTAGGCCTGGTGAAAATCTGCATTTTGTCTATCCTATATTGAAGGATATTAGGCGATTAGCCCTTTCTATACTGTAAAGGGTAGTCCGGGGAAGCCATAAGGTTAGAGGAGAAAGTAATTACCCTGTCTACTGTTCTAATGGACTCGAATGGGGCGTGAAAACGCCCCATTAATGGGCAATAAAGGAGAGCTAATTTTTGATGGTGGGCCGTATAGGAATCGAACCTATAACCTCCTGATTAAGAGTCAGCTGCTCTGCCTAGTTGAGCTAACGGCCCCATGAAGGATTGAAGTATACCTAACAATTTCGGGACGCCCTGTCAATTTATTTTTGAAGCTTCATCCTCTTTTCAGCTGGCACTATCGGGTCCGCCGACCAATTCTCTATGAACGCTTAGCATCGATCATTTGTTTTGTGCAAGATTGGAACTTGTGACATGTAACACCTTGAAATATTGACATTGTGGTTATCTAGTTCTACCCTGTTGGTGTGCAGCTAAACGGGTAAAAGCAATGAAGAAAGAATTCTTAGAAAGACTTGCAAACCTTCCCCCCTCACCCGGCGTCTATCTCATGAAGGATGCCGGAGGCAACATTCTATATGTGGGCAAGGCAAGAGACCTGAAAAAACGTGTCGGTTCCTATTTCAGCAATACAGGCCAAAAAGATTTAAAGGCGAGACTGCTGATTGAAAAGATAGATAAATTTGAAACAATACTTACCAACACGGAAAAAGAAGCCCTCATCCTTGAGTCGAATCTGATCAAACGACACCAGCCCCGCTACAACGTGATCCTCAAAGATGACAAACGCTATCCGTGTCTGCGGCTTGATGTAAAACGTCCCTATCCAAACCTGACTGTTGCTCGAAAGATTGAAAAGGACGGGGCCCTCTATTTTGGCCCTTTTCCCTCTGCCGGTGCCGTACGACAGACCCTGAAAGTGATCCACAGCACCTTTAAGATCCGCAAGTGCAAGAGCAGGGCTCTCAAGCGCCGAGAGCGACCATGCCTGAACTACCAGATGAGACTCTGCCTCGGACCATGCAGCCTGCCTGTAGCGCCGGAGGACTACCGGGCGGTGGTTGAAGAGGTTGCTATGTTCTTGAAAGGAAGGACACCGGAACTGATAAAGGATGTGAGGAAACAGATGGAGTCTGCTGCGGCCCGGGAGGATTTTGAGGCAGCGGCAGCCCACAGGGACAGGCTATTTGCCCTTGAAAGGACCCTGGAAAAGCAGGTAGCCACCACTACAGATTTTAAAGACCGTGACGTGCTGGGCATGGCCCGAAAGGGCAAAGCGGCACTTATGATGGTCCTGTTTGTCAGGGGCGGGTTCTTGCTGGGGAACCGGCCGTTTTATCTTTCAGAGAGCTTCGTCTCTGATGCAGAAATGATAACCGCATTCGTGAAGCAATACTATGACAAGGCCCCTTTTATACCGAAAGAGGTTCTGCTGCCCGCTCCACCCGAGGACAAAGCCCTTCTTGAAGAATGGCTGTGCGATCTGAAAGGCGAGAGGGTTAGGATCAAGATTCCTCAAAGAGGTGAGAAGGCCGGGCTTGTTCGAATGGCGGATCAAAATGCCATGAAGGGCTTGAAGGAACAGCTTGATGCTGCCATGGCCGATCAGGAGCTTCTGGAACGGCTTCAAAGACGGCTGGCCCTGGGACGACGCCCTGAGCGCATAGAATGTTTTGACCTTTCCAACCTGGGCGGCAGTGATGGGGTAGGAAGCATGGTGGTCTTTAAACAAGGGAGGCCGGCTCCGGCGGCATATCGAAAATACCGCATCAAATGGGCATCGGGCAGGGATGACTATGCAATGCTGTCAGAGGTTCTTACGAGGCGCTACAAAAAGGTGGATACCGGACAGCCCCTGCCGGACCTGCTCATGGTGGATGGAGGAAAGGGTCAGCTCAACATGGCCGTTGCAGTGCTAAAGACTTTGAGGCTTTACGGGTCATTTGACCTGATCGGTATTGCCAAAAAAGATCCGGAGCGCAGTGAGACCGAAGACAAGATATACAAACCAGGACGAAAAAACCCTGTAAACCTCAAAAAAGATCCACAGGTTCTCCTGTTTCTGCAAAGGATCAGGGACGAGGCCCACCGATCGGTCATAACCTATCAACGCAAACGTCGGCTGATGACCCGACATCGTTCTTTACTGGAGGATATACCCGGGATCGGACACAAGCGCAGAACGCGCCTCCTTAAGCACTTTGGAAGCTTGAAACGCATAAAAGGTGCCCCCGTTGAAGAGCTTGCCGCTGTTCCAGGCATGACCCGCCAGGCAGCCCAGGCGGTATTTGATGCCTTGAAATAACAGGGTAGGGGCTTCTCTCCATAAGCGCTAAGTTGTTTTATAAACGTTCACAGGTGACATTTATGCCGTACGGAATTGTTTTGAAAGATGAACATCGAACATCGAACATCGAACGTCGAATGAAAAACGAATATCCAATACCGAACATTCAACGGCTATTTCTGTTTCTTTGCAGC
>DAOUTV010000250.1 GCA_030668505.1 Desulfobacterales bacterium
CAAATATCTTAAGGACCTATGCATATCTATTCTATATGTCAAGGAATTTTAAAGGGTGGGATAGGATCACCGCCACTGGAACGAAACCTTACAAGTCTTTAACAGGGAAGGGTGGCGGAAACTGTATAGAAGTCCACAGCAGGTAGTCGCGCAGTCCCCAAGTTAAATCGATATTGGCATAATCAGCGGCCGGATTGGGCTTAGTCCTTCTTCAGAATCTCCCATATTTTTCCAGACAACTCTCTTATGCTGAAAGGCTTCCGGATGAAGCCGTCACAACCTCGCTCCAATATGTCGGTTGCCTGCCAGTCTATTCTGTTTCCACTTGAAAGGAGCACCTTCAGGCCTGGATTTATCTCCTTCATTCTATCATAGGCTTCGCCACCATTCATATCGGGCGTAGCAATATCCAAAATGACGATGTCTATGTCATCCTGGTTTTTCCTGTATACCTCGATGGCTTCTTTTCCATCTCTAGCCAGAAATACACTATAGTCCATGGCTTCCAAAAAATCCCGGCCCGATTCCAACACCGCCTCTTCATCATCAACAAGGAGAATCGTTCCGGCCCCCTTAATGGACGGCTTAGCAGTTTCGACAACTTTAAGGTGCGGCTTTTCTGGTGCAGGCAAAAAAATACTAAAGGTGGTTCCATGACCTTTCTTGGATTCCACATCAATATAGCCGCCGTGCCCCTTTATAATACCGTAAACAGAGGCCAGGCCCAGACCGGTGCCTCGTCCCATTTTTTTGGTCGTAAAGAAAGGATCAAAGATACGCTCTATGGTTTGTTTGCCCATACCTATGCCTGTGTCAGTAATCGTTAACTGGACATAGTTGCCGGGCTTTGGATCATACAGCTTGCCCTTCAAAGACTCATGGGTCGTATTCATGGTCTTCAAGATGAGATCCCCACCGCCGGGCATGGCATCTGCGGCATTTACAAAGAGATCCAACAGAACTTGCTGCACCTGCGCGACATCTGCCTCTATGGTGCATAAGTCTTCTCCAAGTTCTCGGTGAATCGTAATCTCTTTTTTGGTCCTGCCAAAGGTGTCAGAGGCCTCACATACCAGGTGGTTCAGGTCAACAGTCTTGACCTCGTATTTCCCCATCCTGGCATATCCTATGAGACGTGAGGTTAGTTCTGCTCCGCTTTGAACCTGTTTTTCAATATTCTTTAACCGTATATAATACGGGTGTGTGGAATCCATATCCATGAGCATTAAGGAAGCACTGCCCTGGATAACCATGAGCAGGTTGTTAAAGTCGTGGGCAATGCCACCGGCCAGAGTACCGATAGCTTCCATCTTATGGGCTTGCAGCAATTGGGGTTCATGGCGCTTCCTATGCGCAATATCTCTTGCCACCCCATAGGTTCCCATAAGCTCTTTGTCTTTCTGGTCCACAGATCTATCATACATGCCCATGGCCACTAATTCGACTGGTAAAAATTTATTGGGGACACCATTATTCTGAAAATGTTTTAGTCTCAATTCCATACCCCTGGTGGCACGCACACCGGTTCTCCTCTCGTTGAAATGGTATTTGGCCTTGTCTATGTCTTTTTCAGACACAATGGAGGAATAATGTTTGCCAAATAACCGGCTCTGTTTGTACCCAAGTAGACGCTCGACAGCAGCGTTTACAAATGTAAATTCACCCTTATGATTGAGGGCATAAACAATATCCGGAGAGGCATTAACCAGGAGTCGGTATTGCCTCTCTGCTTGCCTCAGTTTTCTGTGGACTATCTCATGTTCTTTTTTCAACCTGCTTTGCTCAAGGGCATTTTCAACCCCGTCAATAAGCTGAATAAAATCATAGGGCTTTGTAAGATAATCGCAAGCTCCCCTTCTTAAGGACTCTACGGCTGAGGCAACAGTAGCATGCCCCGTTATAACAATAACCAACGGCTTTGGCTTTTGGCTATTGATATAGTCCATAACGTGGAAACCACTCATGTCCGGCATCACAATGTCCAGAAGAACAAGATCAAAGCTACCCCTTGTGAGCAATTCTATAGCTTCTTTACCGTTGTAGCATGTTTGTGTCTCATAGCCCTGGTTGCTTAACAAGACCTTCAGGCTCTCGCAAGCTTGGGGTTCATCGTCGACTATCAAGATTTTACTTGCATATGACATGGTTACTTCCCGTAACTAGTTTCCATCCATAAATGGCCCTTTTCCACAATCGCCGACTTCGCCATAGTAGCCTTCTTGGCTACGAGCCGACTTCGCCATAGTAGCCTCGGCTACGACGGCTGAACGGCTGAATCGGCGTCAAACTGCGGGGTTGCTTGTGCGACGTACCTCGGTACGCCTCCGCACAACCCCTTGCTTTCCTTGACCTTGCGGAAAATTGCTCATTTCTGAATTGGAAACTTACGCTTGTGCCCATTGAGTTTTTACGATTCGTGGATGGGCACTAACTAAGCATCTTCTTGGCGTGTTGAAATGCGAGCGAAACAAAAAAACCACGCAGGGACTCTTTCTTTTCAAAGAAAAATGGCCTCCGTGGCCTCGGTTTTAACAAACGCAAGGACTAATTTGGGCTAAATTGTCACAGGCTTCCTGCCTGAATCTTATGTCAACACTATATGCCCTACTTTTCTTTGTCAAGCCTTTCGAGGCCGAGCGAAGGCTGTCGCCACCCGGGCTCTGGCACCTGCCCTCGCATACTGCGGAGGCCGGGCTGCCAGGCGCTTCACCGGCACCTATTTCCAATGCACTTTTAGTATAACCGCCTGAAATATCAGCAAGAATACCACCGAATCCCGTGAACAGTTACGTCAAGACACAGAGCCTGTGAGCAGGATCTGGTTCTCGAGAGACCGGGACTCGCCTGCGGCAATCACCCTGATGGCTGGCCGTCCCCTGACCGGGCATTTGTTTTCGCAGATGCCGCAGCCGACGCAGCCTTTCAGATCCACATAGGGAACATCACCCAGCATAGGGGCGTGATCTGGACCGGGCACAACCTCTTTTCTAAGATAAATCGCCTTGGGAGAAGTGGGGCAAAGTTCCTGACACACAATGCAGGGCCCATTGCCGGACCACGGAAGGCAACGCCCCCTGTCTACGTAGGCAACTCCGATTTTAATGGGACGTTCAATCTTTTCCTTAGCAGAGATTTCTCTGATGGCCCCTGTTGGGCAAACACTGCTACACAGGGTGCAGGTATATTCGCAGTAGCCCTGGGTCATGATGAGATGAGGCGTCCAGAATCCTGCCATGCCGGCCTCTGCAAGGGTCGGGTTAATGGCATTTGTTGGGCAGGCCTTCATGCATAGACCGCACCTCTGACACATCTGAAGGAAATTCTTCTCGGGCAGAGCCCCTGGCGGCCTGATCAAGCGGGGGTCTGAAACGTGGTGCGTATGGCCGTCGAGTTTTGCAAAAAGGGGCAGGGATATGCCTCCTACCAATCCGCCGAGTACGGCCCGCCTGCCCATATCCGGCCAAGTGGTCGATTTGGGCGACCACCTGAATCGAAATGAGAGCGCTTCCTCTGGACAGGCATCAAAGCAGTTAAAGCACAACAGGCACTCGGCATTTTCCCAGTTCTGGCTCGGCATGGGGGATGCCGCCCCCTGGCACCTTCTAGAGCACAATTTGCAGTCCGTGCATTTGGCCTGATCCTTTTCCAGCCTGAGGACAGAGAACCTTGAAAATATTCCCAGAAGCGCTCCCAGGGGACACAAGATGCGGCACCAGAAGCGAGGCTTGATTCTGTTTAGAAACAGAATTACAAGAAAGATTAATCCTATAAACCAGGCTGTCTTGTATGCCGGATAGCCGTAACCAAAGACCGGAGA
>DAOUTV010000129.1 GCA_030668505.1 Desulfobacterales bacterium
CCTCGATGGCGAAGAGCGCATCAGTGTTTACCCCGTATTTGAATCACTTGACATTCGTCCCTGCAGGAATCTGGGACCCAACCCTTTGAGGCATTTGAGATTTGTTACAGATATCCACCTTGGCAGGCTAACAAGGTACCTCCGTCTTTTGGGATTTGATACCCTCTATTACAATGATTTCAATCCCTTGGGCCTCATTGAGGTCTCTGTACGCCAAGCTCGCGTGTTACTAACCCGAAGAAGGCGTCTCTTGAAAAACAAAATCATAACTCGTGGGATTTGGGTCAGAGACGTTGACCCTAGAACGCAGCTAAAATGGATCTTCCAGCGACTAGATCTGTATGCTGAAGCAAGCCCATTCTCAAGGTGCCTTTGCTGTAATGGGCTCGTTAGACCGATCTCAAAGCAAGAGGTCGCCCACAGACTCCCCTCAAAGATAAGAGCCGGCCACCAGTCCTTTTCTTTGTGTAGCTCCTGTCATCGGGTTTACTCACCTTCGCCAGAATGCCCCGTGTGGGAGCACGGGGATGAGCCGACTTCGCCAAAGCACTGGCTGCGAGCCGACTTCGCCATAGTAGCCTCGGCTACGACGGCTGAACGGCTGAAATGGCGTGGTGACCCGCCATAGCCTCGGCGAAGGCGGGTTATTGCTTCGGCGAGTTCCGCCGTACTGAGACACATTCAGGATGCCCTGTGCGGGAGCACAGGGAGGCTTCACTGGAAAGGGACACATTTTAAACGAATGAGCCGTTTTGTACAGGAGATGCTCGGGGGGTAGCGTAGTGGAGCCAACTTCTTATTGACTTCATAACCATAATTTTATATAGTTAATTTATTGTGGATCTGGGAAAAATCAGTGATACTGGCATTGCGGCTGCGGCTCGGGCAGGCGAAATCCTTCGCAGTTACTGGGGCAAAACCCATACAGTAGAAAAAAAAGGCGCCATCAACCTTGTTACCGAAGCCGACCTGGCTTCTGAAAATGCCATCATCCAGCTTATACGGGCTGTATTCCCGGACCACAGCGTGCTGGCCGAAGAAAGTGGCGTAATCCCGGGGACAGACGCCTATGAGTGGATCATAGACCCCTTGGATGGAACTACAAATTTCGCCCATCACCTACCCGACTTCAGTCTCTCCATTGCCTTTGCTTCTAAGGGAGATATTGTATTTGGCGTAGTCTTGAATCCGGTTACCGGAGAACTCTTTTGTGGTACCCGAGGTCAGGGGGCTACTCTCAACAGCCGACCCATTAGAGTCTCCAGCACAAAGGTTATTGGTGAAAGTTTGCTGGTCACTGGTTTTCCCTATAACCTCCAGACCGTGATCCGCCCCCTGATTTACCGGTTTGAGCGATGTCTAATGGCTGCCCAAGGAGTTCGCCGACTGGGCTCTGCAGCCCTGGACCTGTGTTATGTGGCCTGCGGCAGGTTCGACGGTTTCTGGGAACAAAATCTGGCTCCGTGGGATACAGCAGCAGGCATGATCATAGCCCAGGAAGCAGGGGCAATAATCTCTGATTTCTCAAATGGGCCTTACAACATTGAAAAGAAAGAAATTTTGGCTACAAATGGCCTTGTCCATCAGGAAATGACTGCGCTGTTGACATTATCATGAAAAGAACGATTCTTAATTCAAAGCTCCTGGCAGACAAGTTAGACTGCTTTGGACACTATGACCATGACGACACCATTTGCCGGGATTGGTGTCAGTTAAACATTCGTTGCGCTATTGTCCAGCATCAGTATGAAGAGCTTGAAATACTGGAAGATCTTTTCGACGCTGAGCTGGAATCAGACATGATGCAATAGCTTTTTCAACCAGCACCAGGGGGTGGCAAACCCCAATCCTTCCTACCAGGCCGCGACGGCTTATCCCCTCTGCAAACTGCAGAAGACACCCCGTGCAACCTGTAACAATCTTATCGGGTTGCGCCTTTTCGAAGTCCTCCATGCGCCGCTCCAGGATTTTCATCGACAATGGGAAGTGAGAAAGGTTAAAATCCCCTCCGTGGCCACAACATTGGCCGGGGTGGGAGGCTTCTACCAGTTGCAGCCCGGGTACAGCCTGGAGGAGTTTCCGTGGGGCCTGGGTAATTTCCTGCCCAATCCTTAGATGACAAGGGTCATGATAGGCAACCCGCAATGGCTTTGTGTCATTCTTGCGCCCCGTCGGCTCAAGGGCTTTAAGATACCCCTCAATACCAAGATGGTTCACCAGAAAGGTCATAGCATCCATGTGCTTCCGGGCCATTGAATCTGCAACATCATGGAATGAAGGGTCATCCGCAAAGAGCGACGCAAGGGCCTTCAGGTGTGATCCGCAGGAAGCACACACGGTCAAAATGGCATCAAGCTCCAGAGATTCAAACACTTTGATATTCTTTTTGGCCAGTTTTCGAGCAGTCTTAGTATCACCAGAAACGTAGGCAGGCAGCCCGCAGCAACCTTGGTCTTCCGGTACGACCAGGGTTGCTCCCACACGTCCAAGGATACGCACAAGGGCCCGCGCAATATCCGGGAAGAGATAGTTGGCGCCGCAGCCCACAAAGAATCCAATCCGCGGGCCTTCAGCATTTGCGGCAGGTTCGGGTCGGAAGGCATCCAGAAAGGGAGTCCAGGCAATGGGAGGGACCGTGTTCCTTTCGGTGAAAAAGGATAGGGGAAATCGAAGATGGAGTCCGCTCGTCTCTGGAATTTTTTTGCACGCCAGCGCCTGAAGGAGCGCACCACCCTTGAGCAGGGCCCTCGCGGACAAGCGCCCTTCCCTAACGCTCCTAAGCACACTATTTTGGGGCTCACCTCTCTTTTGGTCCTCAAAGAGCCGCCGGCGACCCAACTGGATCAGGAGGGTGGTTTCAACCCTGCTTGCACAAACCTGAGCGCACGCTCCGCAAAGAAGACATCGCGAAAGGATTTCCCCAAGACGGTCCGACCACCTCATGGTTCCAGTTTCAACAGATTCCAGCAGGGCCAACTTGCCCCGGGCTACATCGACTTCTCGAAAGGTGGCCTGATAGACTGGACACACGCTCATGCACTGGCCGCACCGCTTGCATCTATTGAGATCGGTTTCCATCCCCATACTCATATCATACGAGATCAAACGGCTTCCAGTCCCAGAATCTCCCCTATTTTTTCAGACAGCTGTTTAATACTAAAGGGCTTCTGAATAAAACCATCACAGCCGCGATTCAATATTTCCGTGGCTTCACCATCTATGCTATAGCCACTTGAAAGCAGAACCTTTACATTAGGGTTGATCCTCTTCATTCGGTCATAGGCATCGCCACCACCCATGTTGGGCATAACCATGTCCAAAAGGACTATGTCTATATCGCCCCAGTTTTTTCTGTAAACATCGATGGCCTCTTTTCCATCCCTGGCAATAAGGACCCGATAACCCATGGCCTCCAACAATTCCTGTGCAACTCCAAGGATGACATCTTCGTCGTCTACCAGCAGGACCGTCCTGGTTCCCTCAATGGACTGCTCAGCAGTCCTGACAGCTTTCCAGGCCTTTCTTTCTGATGCAGGCAGATAAACACTGAAAGTCGTCCCTTGCCCTTTCTTTGATTGCACATCAATATATCCGCGATGGCCCTTTATAATGCCGTAAGCAGAAGCCAAGCCAAGGCCCGTGCCCCGGCCCATCTCTTTGGTCGTAAAGAACGGATCAAAGATGCGCTCCATGGTTTCCTCATCCATACCTTTGCCCGTGTCAGACACCGTTAACAGGACATAGTTACCGGGTTTAGGATCATAGGGTTTGTCCTTGATATCCTTGTGGGTGACATTCATGGTTTTTAGGACAAGATCCCCACCGCCGGACATGGCATCTGCTGCATTTACAAACAGATTCAAAAGCACCTGCTCTATCTGCCTATTGTCTGCCTCTATAGAAAATAAATCTTCGGCAAGCTCTCGACGAATCGTAATCTCCTTTCTGGTCCTGCCAAAGGCCTCAGAGGTCTCTTCCAATAATTGGTTCAGGTCAATAGGCTTGACTTCATACCTGCCCTTCCTGGCATATCCAAGAAGGTGTGAGGTAAGTCTGGCTCCGCTTTGAACCTGCTTTTGAATGTTTCTTAGCCGTTCATAATGCGGGTGCGCGGGATCGATATCCAGAAGCATCAAGGAGATATTTCCCTGAATACCCATGAGCAGATTGTTAAAGTCATGGGCGATGCCGCCTGCAAGGGTACCGATCGCCTCCATCTTATGAGCCTGCCTGAGTTGGGTTTCAAGCTTCTTTCTCTCTTCCTGAGCCCCCTTGCGTTCGCTTTTCAATCTTTTTTGATCAATGGCATTTTTCACCGTCTTTAGCAATTCCTCATGCTCAAACGGCTTTGTGAGATAATCGTTCGCTCCACTTCTCAGCGCCTTTACGGCCGATTCTGTGGAAGCATGCCCGGTTATCACAATGACCAAGGTATCCGGACTTTGATGCTCTATGTAATCCATGACCTGGTAACCATCCATATCCGGCATAACCATGTCAAGAAGCACAAGGTCGAAACTATTTCCGGCTAAATACTCTATGGCCTCTCTGCCACTATTACCTGTATGTATCTCATAGCTCTGACCGCTCAACAAGGCCTTCAGGCTGTCACACATACGGGGTTCATCATCAACTATCAGTATTTTGGACATATAAGACATCACTCCCTCTACGAACCAAGGGCTTGCACAAAAGCAACTTACCCTTATGGCCCTTTTGGCATCTCAGTTTGTTTTACCTAAAATTAGAATAGAAAGAACTATAATAGCCCTCTTCAACGTCATGACTACCTCCTAAGCGTTTGTCACAAAATACCTATACGACCCCTTGTCAAATATGCAAAATAGCTGTAAAATCATATATTAATTTTTTTGTGAAAACCGGGTTAGACTATTATGGCACCATGAATAAAAAATGCAAATTATTTCTTTAAACCAGTACCATAGGCTGAAATGCTTTGTGCCCTTCCCGGATAAGGACCTGATTGATTGGCATAAAAGCCATTATATTAACCCAGCAATTAAATAGGCCAACTTCGTCATGCCGGACTTGATCCGGCATCCAGTGCTTTTCTGGATTCCGGCTTTCGCCGGAATGACGGATTTAGGGTATTTAATCGCCGGAGTAATAGCTTAATAAAGAAGCCTTTCCAGTTGGTTTATATAAAAACCTGATGTATGGCGTTTCTTTTCCTTAAAAAGCTTGTCATATGTCGTTGTTAGCGGAATTATACTCACCTTCGCCAGAATGCCCCGTGCGGAAGCACGGGGATGAGCCGACTTCGCCAAAGCACTGGCTACGAGCCGACTTCGCCAAAGCACTGGCTGCGACGGCTGAACGGCTGAAATGGCGTGGTGACCCGCCATAGCCTCGGCGAAGGCGGGTTATTGCTTCGGCGAGTTCCGCCGTCCTAAGACACAGTCAGGATGCCATGTGCGGGAGCACAGGGAGGCTTCACTTGAAGTACTCTGACTCCCCTTGGCTCTTCTTGTCTTCAAATTGAAATGTCCAATAATGATCAGGTAGGGCCATCGATATTACCTATTTGACATCTCTATGGAATCCATAGATAAGTGTGTTGTTTTGAAATCGAATCAGTCGACTCAGGTCCAAAAAATACCGTAATCTTTTTCTGAAAAACTATTATCTAAAGTGATCGGTTCCAGATTCAAAGGTTATAGTCTACTTTACAAAGGGTTCAGGGTTCAGGGTTCAGGATTGACAACCTTTGAACCTATGAACTTTGAATGGTGAACTTTCTTTATTGACGCGTCATCCTTCCGCTTTCGCGAGAGGGACATAGCTTCAGCGGAGTCCCTTTGCTAACAGCCAGTTAGGCCTGCCCTGCCCGCCC
>DAOUTV010000022.1 GCA_030668505.1 Desulfobacterales bacterium
ACGAGACCAATCAATATTAGGGGCGTACATGCTGCCAAGAATCAGCCGCCCGGAGCCGTCAGCTATTAATTAACTTTATAACTATTAAAATATTTTATAGTGAAGCCTCCTAATGTTCCCGCACAGGGCATCCTGTCTGAGTCTCAGGATGGCGGAACTCGCCGAAGCAATAACCCGCCTTCGCCGAGGCTATGGCGGGTCACCACGCCATTTATCCCCGTGCTTCCTCACGGAGCATTCTGGCGAAGGTGAGTAAAGTCGCCTCAGCATATTTTCCTTACAAACCTTGATAATCTCGTAAAAAGTCGAAAAATCCAATTTTTTGTCATTCCGGACTTCGGCGAGCTCAGTCGAGTCGCGAAAGCCGGAATCCAGTCTATTCAGATAGTTAAATTTGCTGATAGCTCATGGCTCATGGCAACCCCTTTGAGCTTAGAGCTGTGAGCTATGAGCTGTTTCACTTTCACCGGAGTGACGACTTTTAACAAAACCATCACCTATGGCTGGGCGACAATCCGAGCTTTTCTGCTATCGCCTCTGCGGTCCGTTGGACAAAACGCTCAAAGTCCTTCCCTTCAATGGGCTTTTCGGCAGTAGGGACCACGTCCAGGTCTTTAGGGCGTATCAGCCGGGGGACGTTTTGGAGGGACATCTTGGGGGTAATCTCGAATTCCGGAGGGAAGCGGTTTTCAAAATACATGGCCTGAAAATCGGCAAATTTAAGGGCGTGAGCCGTGGCATCGAGCACAACCACATCATCTTCGCTCACAATGCCCCGCTTTTTTGCATCCACCAGCCCGGCTAAGGTCTCCCCGCCCTGGGTACAGGCAATGTGGCCATTGCGGTTGGCCGTAAGCTGCCAGTCCATGATCGCTTGTTCCTCAACTTCTGTAAAGAATACTGCCTGGCTCCCTGCCATCTCATTATAGGCTTCCACCAAGTGAATCACACGGGGCACGGAGACCGGATTTCCGATCATAGCGGCCTGGGCCACGCTGGGACGAACTTTTACAGGTATAAACATTCTTTTTCCAGGCTTGGGTTCCAAATAATACCTGTATACGGGATTTGCATGGGTTGATTGCACGCCGATGATTTTTGGAAGCCGGTCTATGATTCCGGCCTCAAAAAATTTCATGAAACCGCTGATAATCGCTGTGATATTTCCGGCGTTTCCAATCGGCACTACGACCACCTTGTGGTCCATGTCGTAGTCAAAATCCTGTGCAATTTCATAGGAATAAGATTCCTGGCCCAATATGCGCCAGGCGTTCTTAGAGTTTAAAAGCGCTACGTTATATTGTTCAGAGAGGGCTTCTACCACCTTCATGCAGTCGTCAAAGACGCCCGGGATCTCAAAGACCACCGCGCCGCTTCCAAGGGGTTGGGCCAGTTGCTGGGGTGTGACCTTTTTGTGGGGAAGGAGGACGGCAGATTTTACGGCGGGCTGAAGATAGGCAGCATAGAGAGCGGCAGAGGCAGAGGTGTCGCCTGTCGAGGCACACACGGCCAGCACATCGGAGAGCTCTCCCGAGTTGACCAGAAAGTTAATATAGCTTAGAGCGCTCGCCATGCCCCGATCCTTAAAAGAGGCGCTTGGGTTCTGGCCTTCGTTTTTGATATAGAATCGGGCGCCTACGAGCTGTTGCAGGTGTTGGTTGGCTTCCACCATTGGGGTGTGTCCTTCACCAAGGTAGATGACAGCATCAAGTGGCATCATCGGCCCGACAAACTCGTGGTAGCGATAAACCCCCTGGAGCGCCGGGATATTTAGCATCTTTCGATAATCAAAGATCTGGCGCCAGGTATCTCCCGGGGTCTTCTTCAGGCGGTCAAAGGCAAGGTCTGTCAGAAGGAGCACGCTGTGGCACGCAGGACACGTATAGAGGAGGCGACTGATGTCGTGTTCTGCCTCACAGCCGATGCACCGATAGATAACTTTGCCAGCCGGTTTTGGGATGAGATAGGGCTGGATATGGCTTGGGAAGTTCTCGAGCTTCATAGTGATGATCCGTACAAGTGAGCTAAAGTGAGCTAAAGTGCCTAAAGTGAGCTAAAGTTGAGGACTTGAAGAAACCATGTATATGGTGAAACACAACATGAACGGCAAAAATTGTCCTTATCTCTTTAACTTTAGGCACTTTAGTTCACTTTAGTTCACTTTAGGCACTTATTTTTTCCACTCCATCCATATATGGCCTCAGGGCCTCCGGAATGATGACGGAGCCGTCTTGTTGTTGAAAATTTTCCAAAATCGCAACGACCGTGCGACCGATGGCCAGCCCTGAACCGTTCAGTGTATGAACCAGCTCGGTTCCCTTTTTTCCTTTTCTTTTAAAGCGAATTCCGGCCCGTCTGGCCTGAAAATCCTCAAAGTTGCTGCACGAGGAGATCTCCCGGTATTTTTGCTGTCCGGGCACCCAGACCTCGATGTCATAGGTCTTGGCAGCGGAAAAACCCAAATCCCCAGTACACAGCTCCACGACTTGATATGGCAGCTCAAGGCGTTTAAGAATGTCTTCAGCATCCTTCAACAGTTTTTCGAGTTCTTTATAAGATCTTTCAGGGGTGGTAAACTTGACAAGTTCCACCTTGTTAAATTGATGCTGTCTGATCAAGCCCCTGGTGTCCTTGCCGTAAGAACCTGCCTCGGACCGGAAGCAAGGTGTGTAGGCCGTGTAAAACTTGGGAAGATCCTGCTCATCCAGGATTTCGCCCTGGTGAATGTTGGTGACCGGCACCTCGGCGGTGGGTACTAGGTAATAGTCCCACCCCTCCAGTTTAAACAGATCTTCCTCAAACTTGGGCAACTGGCCTGTTGCAGTCATGCTGGCACGATTTGTCATAAACGGCGGAAGGACTTCAAGGTAGCCGTGTTCCTTGGTCTGTATATCCAGCATAAAGTTGATCAGGGCTCGCTCAAGCCTTGCCCCCAGTCCCACATAAAGGACAAAACGCGCCCCAGCGATCTTGGCGGCACGCTCAAAATCAAGAATCCCTAGTTTTTCTCCAATCTCCCAGTGAGGGAGGGGCTCAAAGTCAAAAGAACGGGGCTCGCCTACCTTCTCGACAACCACGTTGTCTTCCTCGTCTTTGCCGACGGGAACCGAGGAATCGGGGATGTTGGGAATCTCCAGCAGGATTGAGCGTAAAGTCTGTTCGTGCTTCGAGAGCTCTTCGTCCAGGGCCTTTATCTTCTGAGAGACCGCCCGCATCTGGGCTATAAGTTTCGAGGGGTCTTCTTGTTCCTTGTTCATCTGGGCGATACGCCCAGAGACTTTGTTGCGTTTGTGCTTAAGCTCTTCAACCTCGAGCAAGATGGCCCTGCGTCTTGAATCGCTGTCCAGAAACGGGCGGAGGTCATACTCTTGTCCCCGCTTGCGGAGCGATTCCTGCACTAGTTCCACATTCTGTCTGATGGATTTGATTTCTATCACGGGACTCCGATTGGCACCGATGGAACAATAACTTTCCTCCGGCTCAGTACTTGGAAGAAAACGACAAACAGCTTCCAAGTTCACACGAATTTAATAATTTATGACAATCCGAGCCTACCATGGAGCCAACTATTTAGTCAATGATTATTATTACTTGACTTTATTCGGAATTTTTGCTATGAAGAAAATGAGTGTATTTGCCGGAGCGAGATGTTTGATGGAAGACTTAAAAGCAAGAAAATCTCAAATTAGACAAAGCGCCTTTGTCCGGCGTGATGCCCTATCCAAAGATGAACGCTCTAAAAAGAGTACGGCTATTATGGAGCGATTATTTGACTTCGCTAATTTTCTGGAAGCCAGGATTGTCCTGTTTTACATGAGCTACGGTAACGAAGTGGATACCGAGCCCATGGTCCGGAAGGCCTTGGAGCTTGAGAAGATTGTTGCCTTGCCTCTGGTTGAGGCTAAACAAAGGGAAATCGTTCCTTTCAAGATTGATAACCTTGATAGCGATATACGTCCAGGCTATCGGGAAATCCGCGAGCCAATCCCGGAGCAGTGTAAGCAGATCCCAGTACAATATGTTAATCTGGCAATAATCCCAGGGGTAGCCTTTGACGAACGTGGAGGACGTATAGGACAGGGTATGGGCGTATATGACCGATTCATTCCAAAGCTAGATATCACAACAAGAAAAGTGGCCCTTGCCTTTGAGTGCCAAATAGTGCCCCAAATTCCCATGGAGCCTCACGACCGTTACACCGACATCATCATCACTGAAGAGCGCATCATCTATAAAATTTGACGTGTCATAAGAGTTTAGCTTTTTTCAGACACGTAAAGTGTTACGACGTGTTGGATTCAGGAGTGTTTCGAGCCGTTCCAGGTTCTGCTTTTCCCCGATGGCTATGACTGTATCGCCCGCCTCGAGCCTTGCTTGCGAAGAAGGGTTGAAGAGCATATCTCCCGGAGCTTTCTTCACAGCTACGATGATCAGGTCGAGGTCTTTGCGGATCCCTGAGTCCTGTAAGGCCACATTGATCAATTTTGATGAAGGATGTACCGGCATTTCTTCCATTTGGATATCGCGGGTGGTCTCCGTCAAGGTCAGCTCAAGAAAATCGGTGACCGTGGGGCGGAGTATGGTTTGGGCCATTCGGTGAGCTCCCATGCGATATGGGCAAACCACCTTGTCGGCGCCTGCTGCAATGAGTGTCTTTTCTGAACGTTCTTCTCCTGCCCGGGCCATGATAAACAGGTCTGGGATTGAGCTGCCTGGCGCTCAATGTGACATATACGTTGTCACTGTCGGTTTTCAATGCTGTTATCAAACCTCGTGCGTGCTGAATATTGGCTCTGATCAGATTCTCCTCATCCGTAGCTTCCCCTGCAACGTGGAGAATCTTTCGTTCATCCAACTTAGCGATGCCGGCCGGGTCTCGCTCTATAACCACCACACCGATGGGTTTTGAGCGAAGGGACTCAAGGATATTGCTTCCAACGCGCCCATATCCACAAATAATGTAATGACCTTTTTGGGTACGGATTTTTTTCTCCAATTTATGCCTCCCCAGGACTTCCCTGATGCGACCTTCCACCATGAACTGGATGACGCTCCCTGCAAAATAAAAGACAAAACCTACCCCCAGGACAATGACGACAATAGTAAAGATCCGTCCAATCGGTGAAAGTTTTTGAACCTCACCGTACCCTACGGTACTCAAGGTGATGATGGTCATGTACATGGCTTCTGCGAATGACCAACCCTCGATGACCATGTATCCGGTGGTGCCGCCAATGACTATAAAAACAAAGACTATAATGCCTATGACAAGATAGGTGGTTCGGTCCAAAATGTACCTCGTGGTCAGGGTCTTTGATGGCCGGTTTCAGCGTCCCGGCCTATTACGAGAGGGCTATAGGGAAGGAAAGAAACAGCGTCCTTGTTATGGATTTCGCCCTGCTTGGTCTGGTCTGGAGCCTTTCTAATCTGCCGGATCTGAACTCACCACTTCGACGCTGAACTCTCCCAAATCCTGAGGCAGATCGGGAAATACAACCACAAAGGGAATCACTTTGCCTGATGTAACCCTGAAATTAGATCTTCCATCGCCGAATTTGTTGCGCAGTCTCGTATCTATGGTTGCCTTATCCATGGCTTGCAAGGCAGTATCCGACAAGGTATTGCCGCAGTATATGGCCTTCTCTTGAACGACTTTCCCGTCCCTTGAATAGACAACACCTTTTACCATGATGAAGTTCCGGGCTTCAGGATAATCATTTCTGACTTTTCCTCTAATTACAAACAGCCGCCCAGCCGTCTTGTTTTCAACAAACTCTGTCTTTATCAGTTGATCAAGAGTGGTTATGTGGAGGTTCCCGGGATCAGTGGTCTCAGACTCTGGGGCACCTATGAGGGATTCGACAAACGGTATTTTGATATCAAGGCTTTGCAAAATAGTGTAGCCGGCAATAACTCCTCCTGCCAAGAGGACCAATATCAACACAATCATGAGCGGCGTACTCATGCGCTTCCTTGCTTTTAGTTCTTTCTCGGCCTGCGGAGGGGGCATCAGTTCTTCCTCAACTTGTTCCAGCTCCTCTTCTTCAACTCCTTCCAGGGGTTCCGCAGAAACGGCATCCGGCATTTCCTCTTTGGGCACCTCCGTTGCCTCGGTTTCCTCCATTATGAGTTCCGCTCCATCGACTTCAAATGTCTCCTCAAGAGGGACCTCTTCTAGCCCTGACAGGTCAAAATCGAGTTCCTCTTCAGGGGCTTCCTCAGCATCAGGTGTTTCCTCGACAGCGAGCCCTTCAGCAGAAGGCTCATCCTCAAAATCAAGTGCATCGAGCGCAATTTCTTCTTGAGCAGTTTCTTCTTCTCCAGCCGGCTTTCCTTCAAGATCTGACAGGTCAAAATCGAATTCTTCTTCAGTGGCTTCATCAGCTTCAAGTGTTTCCTCGACAGCGAGCGCTTCTTCTATTTGAGGGAGTCCTTCTTCAGCAGGCTCTTCCTCAAGGCCAAAGGCTTCGAGCGCAACATCTTCAGCAGGCTCTTCTTCAGCCGGTTCCTCTTCAAGATCTGACAGGTCAAAATCGAATTCCTCTTCAAGTGCTTCCTCGGCATCAGGTGTTTCTTCGACAGCGGGCTCTTCTTCTACGGGAGGGAGTTCTTCGGCAGCAGGCTCTTCCTCAAGGCCAAAGGCTTCAAGCGCAACTTCTTCAGCAGGCTCTTCTTCAAGTCCTGGCAGGCCGAAATCGAGCCCCGTTTCAGGGGCTTCCTCGGCTTCTATGGAAGGCTGAGGCGTTTCTGCCGAGTCCTGGAAATCAGCAAGATCTTGTTCGAGTTCGACTGCAGATTCAGGTTCTTCATCGTGCGCGAGTTTATAGACAGTAAATATGTGTTGGCACTTAGAACATCTGACCTTGGAGCCTGATTCCTTAATCAGGCCTTCGTCAAGATTGAACTTTGTGCTGCAGTTTTCACAGGTTACGATCATCGTGGACTCCTTTCAACTAGGATCCTATGCGGTAAATAGCGGGTAAGGCACGATATTTTTCATCAAAATCGAGCCCGTATCCCACCAGAAATCCTTGCTCAACCATAATACCCGCATAATCGATGGGAACTTGGACCTCACGTCGTTCTGACTTATCGATAAAAGCACATACTTTAACCGATTTTGGGGAAAATGATTTGAGGTGGTCCAAAAGATATGCAATTGTCACGCCAGAGTCGATAATATCCTCAACAATCAGAACATCCCGATTCCTTATGTCAAGCTCAGCTTCTTTGGTGATCCGGATGGTCCCGGAGGATGTTGTGTTGGAACCGTAACTTGCTAGGCGAACAAAATCAACCTGGACGGGAATGGTAATCTCGCGGATAAGGTCGGCCAGGAAAATAAAGCAACCTTTTAGGACACCAAGGACAACAAGTTCCTTTCCCGTATAATCTTCTGAAATGCGTTGTGCCAGGCCTTTAACCTTTTGCGAGATTTCAGCCCTAGACAATACGGGGATCATTTCTTCCGGCATAGATCCACCTTAGAGCCCGGTCTCTGACAGTTCCTGAATCAGAGCCTTCTGTTTCTTGTTCAGGCGTTTAGGGGGCTTGACGAGAATGCGTGCGTATAGGTTTCCCCTTCGATCAGTTCTCATTTCTGGAAGGCCGTATCCCTTCATGCGCATCTTGGTTTGATGCTGTGTCCCGGGGGGTATTTTCAGGTTCAAGTTTTTTCCGTCCACAGTTGGAATCTGTATCTGCGTTCCCAAGAGTGCCTCGGTTAACTTGATTTCTCGGTCTACATAAACGTCATGGCCAACCAGGCTAAAAACAGGATCATCAAGTACCTTGGCCTGAATGTACAGGTCTCCAGGTGGTCCACCAAAGGCCCCGGGCTGCCCCTTTCCGGCTAATCGTAGTTTTTTGCCGGTCGTCATTCCCTTGGGAATCTTGACATCTATCCTTTTCTGTTTTCCACCTTGCTCCAGGGCTATGGTCTTGGTCGTACCGCGGAGCACATCCTGGAGGGTCAGGGGTAGCTCATATACCAGGTCCGATCCTTTGACTTGAGCCCTTTGGCCTGTTGTATAGGCACTGAAAGGATCTCCCCCAAAACTAAATCCGCATCTTCGGCCATGGCCGCCACCACCACCCATAAAGATATTTGCGAAACCGCTGTCGTTGAAGCCAAACTCTTTGAAGATATCACCGAAATTGAAACCCTTGAATATGTCTTCCTGTGAGTAACGCTGGCTGAAACCAGAGGCACCAAAGGTATCGTACTGCTCCCGTTTTTCCTTATCACTCAAAACAGCATATGCCTCGCTGATTTTTTTGAACATTTCTTCGGCAGACTTATCCCCCTTGTTACGATCGGGATGATATTTCATGGCGAGTTTGCGATAAGCCTTCTTTATTTCGCTCTCGCTAGCGTTCTTGTTAACGTTCAGGGTCTTATAGTAATCGGCTTCAGACATCAATGGTCCTTTTTTGGAGAAGCATAGAATGAGATATTGAAACGTGATATATGATGAATAAATATAACTGAATTCCTTACAATGTCAAGGAAATAACAGGCCACACAATGGGTTGAAAAGTCATGAGTCTAGGTCTAAACCAAAGAACCCCAAACAGGCTTTCCACGCATGCAATCAAGGAACACCTAAGAACTCAATGGCTCGGCCAACAGGCGGTTTATTGCTTTGATGTAGTTGAATCGACTAATGCAGAGGCGAATCGTCTGGCTCGAGAGGGTGCCCCGGAAGGGACGTTGATAGTGGCTAACACGCAAACCAAAGGCCGGGGCCGCCAGGGGCGCTCCTGGGTCTCCCCTCCGGAAAGCGGGCTATATCTTTCCATCATCTTGAGACCTAGTTGCCCCCCTGGCTGGTTTCCAAGACTCACGTTAACCGCTGGCGTAGCCGTGGCTTCTGCAATTCAGGACATCGGGCTGAGACCTCAGCTCAAATGGCCAAACGATATTCTGATTGCCGATCTGAAGGTTGCGGGTATTTTAACGGAGGCTGTCTTCGACAATAGACGTATAGGTTTTGCTATTGTTGGTATCGGTATAAATGTGAATACGGAACCGGACGAGTTTCCGATTTCTTGCAGAAGCCTGGCCACCTCTCTTCGACTTGGCCTTGGTAAACCGGTCTCGCGTATCGATTTTCTTCAAACCCTACTGCACCGTCTCGAACAATGGTACGGTTTTTTCTGCACAGGGGCATATGAGACCGTTGTAGATGCGTGGTGTAAATTTGATAACACCCTGGGAAGAGTGGTTGAGGTGTTCCTCACGGAAAAGAGGCTTGTCGGTGTAGCCGAAGCGTTGGAGCCGGACGGCACACTTTTGGTTCGCGACAAAAAGGGTTTCCTGCACAGAGTCGTTGCAGGGGATGTCGTGCATTGTCGTCCGGAATCGTGAACCGTCAAAAGGATTGTCGATTGTCGATTGAAAATTGTCGATTGAAAATCCCAAACCCCAAATCGTTAATCATCAATCATCAATCGAATGACAAATGACGCTTCACAGACATAGGCGAGCGAATACCTTGACGTTTCCATATTTTTTGTGCTACGTGCAAGTCAATGTCATTAACTTAAGAGTCCAGCCTCCCCCCTTTGCCAAAGGGGGGTCGGGGGGGGTTATCCAACCTCTCGAAATCCCCCTAAATCCCCCTTTTTCAAAGGGGGACTTTCAGTGGCCATAGCCCTTAAGTTAATGACATTGACGTGCAAGTCGTAAAACAACAAACAACAAATAACCAATAACCAATTTCGATGCATGAGAAAGGAGTAGTAAGGTGGATATTGTTGTCTTGCTTAAGCAGGTGCCTGATACAGAGACTTTGATCCAAATTGCCGGCGACAAAGCCTCTATCAGAACAGAAGATGTCAAATGGGTCATCAACCCATACGACGAGTTTGCTGTTGAAGAAGCGCTCCGAATCAAAGAGAAGCATGCCGGAAAAGTGATAATTCTTAGCATGGGACCTGAGCGAGCTGTTGAGTCCATCCGCACTGCGTTGGCCATGGGTGCGGACGAAGGGGTGTTGATAGACGATCCGGCTACCCAGGGGAGTGACGCACTGGGCACTGCCAAGGTGCTGGCTGCTGCTTTAAAAGATACTGGCTACGATCTCGTCATAGCAGGTCAGCGGGCTGTTGATGATGATGGCTATCAGGTTCCGGCTGCTGTTGCAGAACTGCTTGGTATTGCTCAGGTTTCTATGGTTGTTAAGGAAGAAATAACTGACGGCAAGATTAGGTGTGAGTGCACAATTGAGGGCGGGATTATGGTACTCGAGACTGACCTGCCCGCCCTTTTTACTACCCAAAGAGGCATCAATGAACCCCGATATGCCTCGCTTCCGGGCATCATGAAGGCGAAGAAGAAGCCCTTAATCAAAAAAACTTTGGCCGATCTTAAGGTAGATCCGAGTGAAGTGGGGGAGGCCCAGGCAAAATGTCGAGTTAAGAGTTTGTCCTTTCCACCAGAAAGGTCACCTGGGAGGATCATTGATGGAGAAACAGTAGAGGCCAAGGCGGCTCAACTCGTAAAATTACTCAAAGAAGAGGCAAAAGTTATTTGAACTAAAGGAGGTCGTCCAAATCGGAGTACTGGAGCAATTTTCGCATCTCGGATTGCGGATTCTTTTGATTCCTTTAACTTTAGGCACTTTAGTTCACTTTAGATCACTTTAGGCACTCCATTATTGATCAATGACCAATACCGAATTCCGGATAACAGACGACCAATGACAAAAACAGGAGAGACTAACATGGCACAGGGTGTTTTGGTATTTGCAGAACAAGTTGATGGAAATTTTCGTAAGATTGCCTATGAGGCTGTGAGCGAAGGGAGACGGCTGGCCGATACCCTTGGCGATACTGTAAGCGCAGTCGTATTTGGCTCCGGCGTAGAGGGAATTGCCGGAGAACTGGCACAATACGGGGCAGACAAAATTTTTGTGGGGGATGATCCGGCCTTGGCTGACTACACCACAGACGCTTACACGAACATGCTTTTCGAAGTCGTCAAGGATAACGATCCTAGGATTCTGCTTTTTGGGGCTTCAAGCAGGGGCAAAGACCTGTCTGCACGGCTGGCAGCGCGTTTGGGAGTTGGCCTTGCCATGGATTGCATTGCCTTAAAGCTTGACGGAGAAAAACTCATTGCCACAAGACCTATGTACGGGGGCAAGGTTCTTGCCGAGGTAGCCCTTGAAGGGGTACCGCAAATGTCAGCCATACGTCCTAATGTAATGGAGATTGTGCAATCACCAAAGGCGGGGGATTTGGAAAAGGTTGCAATAAAAACAGATGTCGTCAAGACACGGGTTGTGGAAAAGAGGCTGGAGGTTGCCTCCAAAATAGACCTAACCGAGGCGGATGTTATCGTGTCAGGTGGGCGCGGTATGGGAGGCCCTGACTTTGGCGCCATTGAGCAACTGGCCGAGGTTTTGGGTGGTACGGTAGGGGCATCAAGATCAGCGGTAGACGAAGGTTGGCGCCCTCATTCTGATCAGGTGGGCCAGACCGGAAAGGTCGTATCCCCAAACCTTTACATTGCTTGTGGCATCTCCGGGGCCATCCAGCACCTGGCCGGCATGGGATCATCTAAATATATTGTAGCCATAAACAAGGATCCGGAGGCACCCATCTTTAAAAAGGCTGATTACGGTATCGTGGAAGACCTCTTTAAGGCGGTTCCAGCTATAATGGCCGAGTTGAAAAAACTAAAAGGGTAACGGAATTGTCATGGGTCACTGGTCATTAGTCATTTGTTATCTGTTATCTGCTATCCAATGTCATTAACTTAAGCTCAAAATCTCCCCCTTTTCTAAAGGGGGGCGGGGGGGATTTCTTTGAAGAGTTTGAAAATCCCCCTAAATCCCCCTTTTTTAAAGGGGGACCTTAAAGGAACGGTTCTTAAGTTAATGACATTGATCTGCTATCCGTTATCCGATTCTCGATCTTCCGTCCAGTGCCACCGTCGCGGGCTGTCCAGTTAACAACTTTAGGCACTTTAGTTCACTTTAGTTCACTTTAGGCACTAACTGTACCTGCGTATGAAGAGTCTGAAGGAACAGATTTTGGAGTCGGTCCGCCAGGACCTGGTTGAAATTGAGAGTGCCCTTGCCGATAACCTCAAACCTTATCTCCCATTGGTCTCCCATGTAGCCAAATACATTATGTTCAGCGGCGGCAAAAGGATACGCCCGCTTCTGATGGTGCTATCAGCACGTCTTTGCGGCTACAAGGGAAACTATGACAAGACCTTGTCGGTTGTCTTTGAGTACCTTCATGCTGCCACCCTGCTTCATGATGACCTTGTTGACGGCGCCGACATCCGACGCGGCAACCCTGTGGCCCATTCGATTTGGGGAAACCCGGCCACGGTTTTGGTTGGAGACTTCCTGCTGGCCCGCTCCATCGCCATCGCGGCACAAACGAATTCTGTTCCAATTATTGACATCCTTGCCAACACAACAGCCCAAATGTCCGAGGGGGAAATACACCAAATGTTACACCGCGGCGATCTTGCTGTGGAGGAAGCAGATTACATGGAGGTGATCAGGCGAAAGACCGCCTATTTGATTCAAGCAGCATGTCAAGTAGGGGCTTTGCTTGCGGACGCCCCAGGGGGACAGGTCCAGGCACTGGCTGACTATGGGCATCATTTGGGGATTGCCTTTCAGATGGCTGATGATCTTCTCGATTATACTGCGGATACCAGAGTGATTGGAAAGACCATAGGAGCGGACCTGAGGGAAGGGAAGCTGACTTTGCCTGTTATCTATGCGCTGGATCGCGCCACCACGGAAGACCGCAGGCGTCTGGAAACCATCATTCAAGATATGGTAGCAGTCACCGAAGGACGAAGAGAAGAGGTTACCCTCAGCCCGAATGGTCAACTATTACGTGATGTGGATGCTAAAGACGCGGACTTTGAGACCGTGCTGGGGCTGATCAAGAAGTACGGTGGTATCGCATACACCAGAGAGCGTGCCCAGAAGCACATCGAACTAGCAAAGAAATGTCTTAACACATTTAGTACCTCAAAGCCGCGGGGGCTTCTAGAGCAGTTGGCCGATTATGTGCTAGTGCGAAATGTGTAATTGCTTTTACGAGTATAGGCTTTGACGGGACA
>DAOUTV010000148.1 GCA_030668505.1 Desulfobacterales bacterium
AAAAAGAACTCAATATCACCCGAGAACAAATTTATGCCAAATACACCGATGTGCCCTTAACTGAAAATCCTTGACCAGCATCTCCAAGAATTTTCTTTAACATCATAGTTTCTTGTTTCATCCTTATATCGGAATTCCAGGGTTTTCTCCAATTATGTTGACATTTGTAAAAACAAGAATTAAATTTATAAATTTGGCATTTGGAGAGCTATATTCGAATCATCAAAAACATAGATCACATGCAGCAGGAGGCAAGACAACTGCTGCAAACCGGCAAGACCATAGTTTTAGTACCAACCATGGGTTACCTGCACGAAGGCCATCTGGCCCTCATGCGGGAGGGGCGAAAACAAGGGGATGCCCTTGTTATAAGCATTTTTGTCAACCCGACGCAGTTTGGCCCGGCCGAGGACTTTCAAGCCTACCCCAGGGACCCGGATCGGGATGTAAGCCTGGCCGAGTCTGTAGGGGTCGATATCATCTTTACCCCTGAAGCTGAGGTCATGTATGACAAAGCATACCAGACCTCTGTTGATCTGGAGATGCTTCCTCGTTACCTTTGCGGCCCATCAAGGCCAAGCCATTTTAGTGGTGTTGCCACGGTGGTAACAAAGCTCTTAAACATAGTCAAACCCCATGTGGCCGTCTTTGGAGAAAAGGACTACCAGCAGCTTGCCATCATTCGGCGCATGGTGCACGATTTGAATTTTGATGTAAGGGTCATTGGAGTCCCCATAGTGCGAGAATCAGACGGTCTGGCCATGAGTTCCCGAAACACTTATCTGTCTGAAGATGAAAGGCGCTCCGCCCTATCCCTTTATAAGGCTCTTCAACGGGCCCAGAAAAGCGTGGCTCAAGGGATTAGGGATGCCGGGCAGCTTGTCCATTCGGCATCAGAGGTACTATGTTCCTACCCTAATACGAAAATTGACTATGTGTCCGTGTGCGACCCGGGAACTCTTGAGAACGTAAACCGGGTTGAGGGACCGACTCTGATGGCATTGGCAGTATGGGTCGGAAAAACTCGATTGATTGATAATACTATATTGACTATTGAAAATTGACTATTGAAGATTGATTATCTATTCATCCAATCGACAATATTCAATCTTCAGTAACAGTTCAGCCCGTATTGTCATTTCGAACGAATGTGAGAAATCTTGTTCGGAGAGTATACAGTTCCAAGCCAAAAGATTTCTCCCTTTGGTCGAAATGACAGAAAAAACAAGAGGTGCTGAACTATTACAATCTTCAATCGACAATATACAATATACAATCCCTATGATTCGTACCTTTCTAAAATCAAAGATTCACCGGGCTACAGTGACCATGGTTGACCTGAACTATGAAGGGAGCCTAGGGATTGATTCCGACCTTATGAAGGCGGCAAATATCCTACCTTATGAACTGGTTCAGGTGTACAACATCCACAACGGTGAACGGTTCGAGACCTATGTAATAGAAGAAGCTCCGGGCTCATCGACCATTGCCCTCAAGGGGGCGGCAGCCCGAAAAGGCGCCCGAGGGGATTTGATTATTATTACCTGTTACACCACCATAGATGACAAAAACATGGGAGACTTTAAGCCGGCAATCATCCATGTGGATGAAAACAATAGTATTAAGGAGGGCCGATGAGTAAAAAAGACTACCTGTTCACATCAGAATCGGTTACCGAAGGGCACCCCGACAAAGTGTCCGATCAGATATCTGATGCCATCCTGGACGCAATCATAGAGCATGACCCTACAGGCCGGGTCGCTTGCGAAACCCTTGTGACCACGGGCCTCGCCTTTATCTGCGGAGAGATTACCACCACATGCTATGTGGACATGCCGCAGATCGTTCGAGACACAATTCGCGACATCGGCTATCATTCTTCAAAGATGGGCTTTGACTGGAAGACGTGCGCGGTGATCACCAGCATTGATCAGCAATCAACAGACATTTCGCAAGGTGTAAACGGAAAAGGCCTTTTCAAGGAGCAGGGAGCCGGTGATCAAGGTCTTATGTTTGGCTATGCGAGTAATGAAACTCCTGAACTGATGCCCATGCCGATATGTTACGCCCACAAGCTGACTATGCGCCTGGCAGAGGTGCGCAAAAACGGGGCGCTTGGTTTCCTTCGGCCGGACGGCAAGTCCCAGATCACTATTCAATATGAGAACGGCACGCCCAAACGAGTGGAAGCCGTTGTGATTGCCGCACAGCACAGCCCGGATGTCTCCTATTCAGAGTTAAAAGAGGCGATCATCGAAGAGGTTATAAAAAAAGTGATACCCAAAAAGATGATCGACGGCGACACCAAGTATTTTATCAACACAACAGGACGTTTCGTCGTCGGGGGTCCAATGGGAGATACCGGCCTAACCGGCCGAAAGATCATTGTGGATACCTATGGCGGCCAAGGGAGTCATGGCGGGGGCTGTTTCTCGGGTAAGGATCCTTCCAAGGTGGACCGGAGCGCTTCTTATATGGCAAGACATGTTGCAAAGAATATTGTTGCGGCTGGATTAGCCACAAAATGTGAACTTCAGCTCGCTTACTCTATAGGTGTGGCCCGGCCAATTTCCATACTGGTTGATACGTACAAGACCGAAGTCATTCCCCGAAAGCGAATCTGCGAAATCATTAACGAGGTGTTTGACCTCAGGCCCGCACCCATCATTAAATATTTGAACCTTTTGCGGCCTGTTTACAAAAAAACTGCCTGCTACGGGCACTTTGGCCGTAATGATCCGGACTTTACATGGGAAAAGACCAATATGGTGGACATGCTGATAGAAAAGGCGGGAATAAAGAAGCCCAGGAAAAAGGCGGTCCGGACAAAAAAATCGAAGGCTTAGTCCTTCGATGCATAAATTCGATGACGAATTTATTTAGACTTCGGCTGAGATCCCTTCGGGTCTGAGCCTCAGGGTCGAAGACAGTCGAAGCCCTCAGGACTTAGCCGTTGTTAAAAGAAACAACCTGGCTCTGCAACTTGATAGTATAGGAATTTCCTTTTTTTACCTAAGGATTTTATGGGCATAGGACGGGCTATGTATAGCAAAACGATA
Organism: Desulfobacterales bacterium; assembly: GCA_030668505.1. Classification (GTDB taxonomy): domain Bacteria; phylum Desulfobacterota; class Desulfobacteria; order Desulfobacterales. Next base: position 3,060 of record DAOUTV010000148.1, read on the forward strand.
CTGGATACTTGATGCTGGATAAAGATAGAAACTGGATTGATACATCCAGTATCAAGTATCAAGCATCCAGCATCTGTCCGCCCGAAGGGCGCTAAGTTCACTAGTTTGAAAAGTACTTGAATAATGACAGTAGTGACCCAATGTCATTAACTTAAGCTCAAAATCTCCCCCCTTTTCTAAAGGGGGGCGGGGGGGATTTCTTTGAAGAGTTTGAAAATCCCCCTAAATCCCCCTTTTTTAAGGGGGACCTTAAAGGAACGGTTCTTAAGTTAATGACATTGAGTAATGACCAATAAGAAAATAGAAAGGAAGGTTAGAATGGAATATGACATCAAGGACGTAAAACTGGCAAAAGAGGGCAAACTTCGTATTGAGTGGGCCAAGCAAAACATGCCGGTCTTAGAGCGAATCAGTTCCAGGTTTTTAAGGGATAAGCCTTTAAAAGGAATCCGTCTGGGGGCTTGTCTTCATGTAACCACAGAGACGGCTGCACTCATGCAGACGCTTAAAGCCGGTGGTGCCAAAGTGAGGGTATGTGCCTCTAATCCGCTTAGCACACAAGATGATGTCGCTGCTTCGCTAGTAAAGCATGACAGAATTCCCGTCTTTGCCATTAAAGGTGAAAACAACAAGACCTATTATGATCATATTAATGCAGTGATTGACCTCAAGCCAATGTACACTATGGATGACGGTGCCGACCTGGTCTCCATACTTCACTCAAAAAGGAAAGAATTCTTGGAGTTTGTGCGGGGCGGTACCGAAGAGACCACCACGGGGATTATCCGTCTCAGAAGTATGGCTGCTGCAGGCGTGCTAAAATACCCCATCATCTCAGTAAACGACGCCAACACCAAGCACCTTTTTGACAACCGATACGGAACCGGGCAAAGTACCATAGATGGCATTACCCGGGCTACGAATCGCCTCCTTGCCGGCTCCAGATTTGTTGTTTGTGGCTACGGCTGGTGCGGCCGGGGTGTGGCCACGCGCGCTCGAGGGATGGGTGCCAATGTTATTGTGACTGAGGTCGATCCATTACGGGCCCTTGAGGCGGTCATGGACGGTTATTCGGTCATGCCTGTCAAAGAGGCCGTCAAAGTCGGTGACATATTCTGTACCTTGACCGGTGATGTTAATGTGATCAGCAAAACACATTTCAAGATCATGAAAGATGGCGCAATCGTTTGTAACGCTGGGCACTTCAATGTAGAACTTGATCTGCCTGGACTCGAGAGCCTGGCCCAAAGTAAACGACAAATTCGGCCCTTCACAATGGAATATGTCTTGAAAAACGGCAAGAGGATCAATGTGCTCGGAGACGGTCGCCTTATAAACCTTGCGGCAGCAGAGGGTCATCCTTCCAGCGTCATGGATATGAGCTTTGCGAACCAGGCCCTTTCCATCGAGTACATGGTAAATAGGAAAAAAACGCTTCCTGTTGAAGTGTACCCGGTACCTGAGGTGATCGATAAAAGGATAGCCAAGGAAAAATTGGCATCAATGGGTATTGCCATTGACACCCTCACTAGTGAGCAGAGAAAATATCTGGCCTCATGGGACATGGGAACCTGACCCGAACAAGCCGAAATTAAGGAATTACGAATTGGGGAATTTAGCAATTTAATTAAATAGGGATGTCTTCCTTCAATTCCTCAACTCCCTAATTCCTTAATTTCCCAATTAGTCATTCACGAATTTTCAAACCCTCGCGGCGCAATAGCACCAAAGTCTTTTTCTAAACGACCACATAACGATATGAGCAGTTTGGTTCAAGCTATCGGAAGGCGTACACTCAACAGCGTCAACCACTTGCTCGATCTCTTCGCGTTCACCAACCGGATTGCTATAGTCCTCCTGAGACGACATAGAACCGGCCATAAGATTGTCTTAGGATTCACCTGTGAGCAGATATACTTCACAGCTATGCAGGCTCTGCCCGTTGTGCTGTTTATCGCACTGATTACAGGTAGCACGACCGTCATACAGCTCACAAAGCAGTTTGGAACGCTTGAGGGCAGAAACATAGTTGCCGAGTTCATCGTCATCCTGATCATTCGGGAATTGGGGCCCCTGTTTACTGCTCTGATCGTTATTCTGCGCTCGGCTGTTGCAGTTACCATAGAGGCTAGCTATATGTCGGTCCTGGGGGAGCTGGACGCGATTGAGATGCAGGGCATCGACCCCATTCATCTCATATGTCTTCCAAGACTAATCGGCATTACAGTAGCCATATTCTGTCTTTTTTTTATCTTTGATCTTGTTGCCATACTTGGCGGATATGTTGTTGCCTGGACTATCACCGATGTTGCAGTGGGAAATTTTCTCCAAAAAATAGGCAAGGCCATATCTGGAGTTGACATTACCGTTGGCATTGTAAAGGCCATATTCTTCGGATTCACTATCACTGTGACGTCCCTTTACCGGGGATTTCGAGTGAAGAAGGCCATAACTCAAATCCCGTCGGAAACCTCCAAAGCAGCTATTGAATGTCTTCTTTATTGCGTGTTTATAAATATTATTATATCGGTTATCTTTTATCTATAGTGAAGCCTCC
>DAOUTV010000051.1 GCA_030668505.1 Desulfobacterales bacterium
AGGAACCTGAGATCATTTTCGTAAAATTTTCTGATATCCTCAATGCCGTACTTGAGCATGGCGATACGCTCGATGCCCATGCCAAAGGCAAAACCGGAATAGCGTTCCGTATCGTAGCCGACCATCTCAAACACTGCCGGGTGCACCATGCCGGCACCCAAAACTTCCAGCCACCCGGTGTGGGAGCAAACCCGGCAGCCCGCCCCTCTGCAAATCACGCATCGGATATCTACCTCGGCACTCGGCTCTGTAAATGGAAAAAAGCTGGGGCGAAAACGCAGGCTTGTTTCCTCGTCAAAAATCTGCTGCACAAAGGTGGTCAGGATACCTTTAAGGTCACCGAAGGAAACGTTTTCTTGAACCATCAATCCTTCTACCTGGTGAAACATGGGAGTATGCGAGATATCTGAATCTACCCGGTATGCCTTACCGGGTGCAATAATACGAACTGGCGGGGGTTGTGACTCCATGACTCGCACCTGGATAGGCGAAGTATGAGTCCTCAAGACAATGTTTTCGGAAATATAGAAGGTGTCCTGCATATCACGGGCAGGATGATCCCGAGGTATATTAAGGGCCTCAAAGTTATAGTAGTCCGATTCCACATCAGGGCCTTCTACGATCTCGAAACCAAGCCTTTGAAAGACATTGCAGATGGCCTGAGTGATCTGGGTAATCGGGTGCATCCGCCCACCGGCAAGGGGCCGTCCAGGTAAGGTCACATCCAAGGCATCTGCCGCAGCCTCATCACGACCCGCCTCAAACGCCTGCACTGCCTTCTCTAACGCCTTCTCGATTCTTTTCTTTACTTTGTTTGCAAGCTTGCCTGTCTCAGGCCTTTCCTCCGGTGGCAGACCGGAAATCTTTCGCAAAAGCCCTGTCACAATCCCTTTGCGCCCCAGGTACCGGGCATTGAGGGTTCTGACCCCTGTCGGGTCTGAAACAGCCCTTATGGCCTCTAATGCCTCCTTTTCTGTTTTTTCAAGCTCTTGCTTCACTTGCGTTTTTCGTGAATCCAAAATCGTTAATCACGGCTCATTTAGCGCAAAGGTTGCGCCTGGCGGCTTGAAAACATTACACTTCGTGTAGGTAACCGTCATGCGTTAAACGTAACGAACTGCGTATGACGAATAACAAATCACGATGCACGCTCGGTTGCAATAGCCGCCAAGTGGGAAAAGGCCTTTGGATCTGAGATGGCCAGTTCGGCCAATACCTTCCGGTCGATCTCCACGCGCGCGTGCTTCAACCCTTGTACCAAACGACTATATGACAGATTGTTTAGGCGTGCCGCCGCATTGATCCGGGCAATCCACAGCCTCCTGAAATCCCGCTTGCGTGTCCTTCGATCTCTGTAAGCATACTGTAAGGCCTTGTCCACGGCGTCGGCAGCCGTGCGGTATAGCTTGCTCCGACCGCCCCGGTAACCCTTGGCAAGCTTCAATACCTTTTTTCGCCTTCTTCTGGCTTTAAAACCCCGTTTGATTCGCATGAACTCTCCTTCAATCTCGAAGATCTTTATTCGTTATTGGTAAACGGCGCACAAATGACGTAACTACTTATACGGAATCAGTCTTTTCAACATACCCTCGTTGCTCTTGTCAATGATATGAGATTTTCGAAGCGCCCGCTTCCTTTTGGTTGTCTTCTTGGTCAGGATATGGTTTGAATGTGACTTTGAATATACAACCTTTCCGGTTCCAGTAAGCTTGAAGCGCTTTGCAGCACCTCGGTTCGTTTTTATTTTTGGCATCGTTCCAACCCTCTTTTCTTTAATCTTTGAAGCTGTTTCAAGGCCCTTTGACGAGCCTATGTTGGTTATTCCCTCAAAAGCTCTTAGAACTTTCAAAAATTCCCAAACAGACCAAGGAATATGACCGATACTCTTTCCCTGGCCCCCTTCGGTCTGAGCTACATTCGGCCTGAGCTCATGTCGAAGGCAGGGTCGAAGACAGACCTGGTCTTTAGGCTTTAGTGAGCTAATTTTCCGGTTCTAACCGAAAACAGAGTACGCTATCCAGTCTGTCGCATAGCACCAGGGCAGGCGCAAAATTAACGAAATGGTCGGCTATGCCTCTGTTTTTATTCAGTCTAATCGACCAAATCTAACCCAAATCCGAGCATACGCTCTGCCCGGTTGTTTTTGAGAGCAAGCGATTGCAACGGGTCTATCTCAGAGCCTGGCTAACGACCGCAGACATTGCAATCCCAACTATCGCCAGCATCCACATTGCAACCAGTGCCGTTCCCACTACATTTTTACTTGTCTTCACCGTTCTCCTCCAATCTCACTTCCCCCAGAAAAGGGAGTGCCTTAGGCATTGGGCGCAGAAGACCTGCCCACAATGCTCCCGCTTGCGAGGCACGCGGGAAAGCGGTATATTACTTATCCCGGATGCTGTACTATTACCTGGGAAGTTATTTGGGGGCAAGAACCATGAACATGATGCGGCCCTCTCTCCTGGCTCCCTGCTCCACGACGGCAAATTCTGATGTCTCTTCGGCCACACGTTGTAAAACCGCTGCCCCGAGATCAGTGTGGGCAAGCTCCCGCCCCCTGAACATGATTGAAACCTTTACCTTATCCCTATTATCCAGGAAGCGCTTTATGTGACGCATCTTAACCTGCAAGTCGTGCTCTCCGGTCATGGGACGTATTTTTATTTCTTTGACTTGAGAAGTTGACTGCCGCTTCTTGGCCTCTTGAAGTTTCTTGTTCTGTTGGTATTTGTATCGGCCAAAATCCATGATTCGACAAACTGGTGGGCTAACGTTGGGAGCAACCTCGACCAGATCCAATCCGTGGGATTCTGCTGTTTCCAAAGCCTTCGTAAGCGGCACGACCCCGAGCTGATTGCCGTCCTGATCTATCAACCGTACCTCTTTGGCCCGAATCCTTCGGTTTACATTGATGCGTTTAGCTATATTCTTCACCTCCTTGATGGTTAGTTCATTGGTTCTATAATTCGTGTTTTTCTGGTAGATTTATTCCTGCAAGCTCCTTGGAGGAACTATAAAATCTGATACTGGATGCTCGATACTGGATACTGGAATCAAGGATTATCCAAGATCAAGAATCCAGGATCCAGCATCAAATCTTTTTTGGTTCCGGCTTGTCCGGGTTAGGAAATAGTTATTAAAAAACGCAAAGGGCATAGCGCATAGAGCAAAAGAACGCCACGCGCCATGTGCTTGCCCTAAGTTCTCTACAAGTTTAACCGTAGGTCAATTTTACATATATACTATAAAAGGCACTATTCACACAAGGCTTTATGGCCCGCTAACCCACAAAAATGGCACGTTGAGAAAGGCATCGCGGCAAGGGCAACCTAAGAAAAGGTTTTTCCTTCATTTGTGGCTCAATTTCAGCCAGGAGTTCGGGAAGAGCCATCTTTCTCTGAGCCCCGTCCCTGGTTCGAACGTTGAGACATTGTTCTGCAACCTCTTTTGCCCCCAAAACCAGTATATAGGGGATCCATTCCCTTTCCGCATCTCTTATTTTACGACCCATGGTGATATCCCGATCGTCATAGTCGATTCGATATGGCACCTTTTCTAAAACCTGTTTACAGGGGCCATCGAATTTTTCGGACACCGGAATAAGTCGTAACTGAATGGGGGCCAGCCAAAACGGAAATACAGGCTTTTGTCCTTTTGTCATGCGCATGGCCTGGGTCTCCAGAATGGCGTAGAGGATCCTGTCTATCGAACCTGAGATAGATGCATGCAATAGAAGAGGGTGCTTTTTCTCTCCATTCTTGTCTACATAGGTTATATCAAACCTTTCGGTATTTTCCACATCTATCTGGACTGTTGACAGGCAGGCTGCTTTGTCCAGGGCATCAATGAAATTGAATTCAAGTTTTGCAACAAAATAAAAAAACCGTTCATCCCAAAGTTCAACCAAGGCAGGGCGGCCACAACGCGAAGCCAGCTTTTCAACAAAGGACCTGTCTTGATCGGCAAAATCCCGCACAAACCTTATGGCCACCTCAAAATCGAGTCCAAAGCCTTCCATACATTGAATGGCCAAATCGGTCTGGTGTAGGAATTCCTCTTTGGCTTGCTCCACGTCCTTGACCAGCGTATGAAGGTCCGGCATGGTGAAAGTTCGCAGGCGTTTTAGGCCGGCCAGCTCCCCTGACTGCTCTCGCCTGAAAGCGTAATGGGTTAGTTCATAAAGTTTGCAAGGCAAATGGTGATAGGAAATCTGCATATCATGCTGAATAAGATATTGCCCAAAGCAGGCTGCAAAACGGAGAAAATATTCTTTCTGGCCTGAAAGGAGCACATATTGCCGGGCTGGAAATCGTTGCAGGTAAAGGTTGAGCTTAGGGTGCTGATAATCGTACATGATAGGGGTCTCCACCTGCATCCCACCATGATCAATAACCAGACCGCTCACATAGGTCTCGGCCAGACGCTTTATCAACTGACCCTTTGGGTACCACCGAAAATTTCCCGGGTCTGCCCCTGGTTCGTAATCGACCAACTCCATTCGCCGCATCAACTCAATATGCGGGGGAGCTTGATCAGATGTACGGGTTCCGGATTTTTCATACCTGTACAATCGTTCCAGGTTGGGCCGTGTCGCAAATGAAAAATCTTCGACCGACACCTGTTCCCCATCGGGCGTAATGATAATCCATTCAGACTCCAGAGACTTTTCTGCCTTAAGGGCCTCAGACTCTGCACCGCCTTCGGTGGACGCTTTTGCGGGTCTGTCCGGCGTGATCGTTTTGGCCAGCTCTGAAAGGGGATGTCCTTTGCAAGCGATCTCAAAGGCCTTGTAGTAACCAAAGGGTGCCCGCAAGATCTTATAATCGTCATGGCTTTGAAGCTGTCGGCATATCTCATCCAGCAGCCGAACGGCTACCCGTGGAGAAGAAAGTGTGCTTGACAGATGGGCATACGGATAAACGACCAGATGATCTATCCCAATCTGGCCTGCAAGTGATAAGATTTCCCCGATGACCTGGTTGACGACGGATTCGATATCGGCTTCATCACCCTTTTCGGCAGCCACAAAGACTACCAGGCATTCAGCGACCTCACCCTCAGAGCCGGCTTTTTGCAGCTCGCTTGGCATGGCCACCGAGGTTTCGCCTGTGACACGAAACGAAAATCTGTCTGCATGGATCAATAGAATACGCATGTTAAAAAGCCCGTAAAAGAACAAAAGGCATCTGAGGTATCATCTATCCAGATGCCTTCCACCAGTGGTCAAATCTTGACAGGCTGTTGCCCAAACAAAAATTCCTTTGAGCACTCATTAATACTTTTTTTGCAAATAAATTTTGGCGCAAAGGAAACAATTCGTCAAGATTAAAGGTTTTACCCCAATGTGCTTCCCCCCGTGTGTCCCAATAGAGTAGGCACGGCGAGATTTGAACTCGCGACTTCTACCGTGTCAGGGTAGCGCTCTCCCCCTGAGCTACGTGCCTGTGTTTCTTTTCTGCTATCAAGCATTGTGAATGGTGTCAAGAAAATAGACAGCCTTCACCAGGACGAATTAGTTTATTAGGGCCGCTTTCACGATTCTTACTGGAGAATATTCATACCCCTGTAAATGTATTGAAATCCGGAAACCATGGTCATGCCGGCCGCAAACCAAAATAGTGGCCCTTGAAGCTCAGCCAACCTCGGGGCCTGATTACCAATCAGAACTGCAAGCACACTGGCCAGCTGTGCCACGGTTGTGATCTTGCTGAGGATGGATGGCACCGGTTGAAACTCGCGACCCGTCATAATAAAAAGAGCAATCCCAAACAGGATCAGAACATCCCGTGTAATAACTATGACAGCCAGCCAGCTCGGAACCAGTTCCTGAATAGCTAACGTCACAAATGCGGTTGTCAATAAAAGCTTGTCGGCTGCCGGGTCCAAGTAGGCCCCCAATGTGGTCTTCTGATGGAATAGACGGGCTATAAGCCCGTCTATTCCATCACTTAGTGCAGCAATTGCAAAGACCAACAAGGCGAGACCGAAGAAGTGTTTGATCAAAAATATGGCAAAGAGTGGCGTCAACAGGATACGGAGAAGCGTCAATGTGTTGGGAATGTTAATAGGGATTGAACGCTTCACGGTTAGTGTGCCTGATCGCGCTTCTGGTTCCATCGAACCCAGTCATTGGCATCAACCCCGGGATCAAAGCGAAAGGGTTTTGAGACCGTACCATCCGGCAGGACAGCAATCTGTTGCATAGCTCGAACGATATAAGTCCACTCCTGCACAGTAACAGGACGTGGGCCCTTAACCGGATGAGGTCCTTCTACTCTCGTTGGTTCGGCAACCTTAAGGGGCCTGTCGGCCGTTTTTGGGGGGCCGCTCACATGGACTTCGCCCCAGTAAACCTTAACGTCAACAGAAGTGTCCGGATTCACGTTCATCCGGTAGGTGGTTCCCCTAATACCAGCTACGGCATTCTCGGCTGAAACCTGAAACCTTCCTTGGCCCCCTACCAGCCCAGCAACCTTTGCCCAGGTCTTACCCAATGCCAAGTGTAACTCAATATCCCGCTGTTTGGCTTGTTCATTATAGCCAACTGAAATCAACTCAAAGGTTGTCTTTTCGTCAAAACGTAGAAAGCTCCCATCAGGCATAGCCAATTCGATTCTGGTCTTATCTCCGGTAGTCACGCTATCCCCGTGGCGCAGAAGATCACCTTCTCTCAAAGGTTGTCTAAGATTGGCTTTCTTGCGAAAGAGGTCGGCATTGCCTTCAATCAGGGTCACTGTGGCCTCCCCCTCTTCCATTTCAACGATTTCTGGTTCGTCGGCAAGGCCTATTGCGGCCATAGAGAGAAGTATCAGTGCAACCAGAGCAAGAAGGATTAGCGCACATTTATTTTTCATAGCTTGTGCCTCGTTGTTAGTTGTTGAGGGCTTATTATCGCCATCGATCATTGGTCAAGAGGATTAACCATCAATCGTTTCTTTCCGCGGGTATCAGCTCAAGCTTTACCCCTTTTTCAGAAACCTCAAAAATATTCACCCCAAGGTTCTCAAAGCGCTGCAACATCAACTCATCCGCCAAAATCTTGGGATTTCCCATGACATCCACATCCATCTTTGCTTCCCCAGCCCTGATACTGCGCAAGTACACGTTTCTGACACCCCGAACATGTTTTCTCAGATGCGTTCTAAACCTGACAAAATCGGCATACTCTTTAATACCCTTTACAATCAATTCTACCAGAACAGGCTGCATTGCGTCCTTGCGCCAATTGGCCACAATTTGTCTCGCGAGATCCCGCGCCACCTCTGAAGCAGAAAGGATGAGGGCCTCTGTCCCTCCAACCGTGCCATCCGAATGAGAGGCTGCCATGGTACCTTGGGAAGAAGCAATGGACATCACGCTGTCTGTCCTTATCGCACGTGTAGACACCGTTGCCTGAATGGACTTCATGTTCACATCTGTTATGTTCTCGCTATAGCGGGCCACGGCCTTTCCTACTATGACAAGGTCGGCACCAAACTTCTTCCCCAACTCTGCCGCGTCAACATCGCTTAACTCGGAATCCACATATTCCTTTTCAGGCTTAATATCCCTGTCTATTGCTGCTCTGTCTACAATGATAAAACCCTTTCCACGCATGTGGTCTGAAAAAGCTTTTTCGGCGACAGATAACTGAGTACCAAGAGGGGTTTGTCCCCACCAGTATCGAGGTAAAGGCTCGTCGATATTCTGCTCGGACAAAAAGAACATTACCGTCGGCACATCATCACGATTCACAAGGATACCAATACGTTGAAGTTTATCTTGAATAGCATTCATTGACACGGTAGCTTGTACCACCACACGATAGTATAGGCCCGACCTTGACTCGGTTAGTACCTTGTAATCATGAATGAATGTGTCCGTCTGATCATAGACCTGATCGCTCAAGAGCTGAAAGTCTTGCACTACCGATTCCAGGGAAGCCACAAGACCAACCGCCTGTTCAATCACGCTCTGTAAGGCGTCTTCTATCGCCTTATCTCTAGCCCTGGCCACATCATCACGATAAATCCTGCCTCTGCCAATGACGTCTATGGCCCTGGTTTCACCGGCCCCTTGCTTAGCTTCAAGCCCGGGCGCAGAGGACCTCTGAGCCTGTCGCTGATTTGCAGGGGCGGGGCTGGTTGAAAGGACTGGCCCCCCAAGCGGGGAGGCGTCCTGAGCCCAAGTCAAGCCGTTGGATCCGCCGGCACACCCCAGCACTAATAAAACCAAAACAATATGATTTCTAAATTTTATCATAGACTATTCGAGAGATTTTTTTATCAGCCCTATTTTAAGGGGTTGATCACAGACTCTAACCTGCGTATTATGAGTAATGCATCCGCACCTGAGACTGATCCCATCGGATCAAACTCGCCAGTGGCAATATCCTTGGTCTCCATAATGCCCCTTGTCGTGCATACCATTACCGCATTATAGTACGGAAGATCATTCCTTAAATCCGGGAAAGGCGACGGGCCGCCGATGTGCTTGGTGGCGAGTTCTTCATCCCCTGTTGCCTTAATCAGGATGTCTTCGATCATTATGGCATACTCGGCCCGCGCAATTTTTTGGTCGGGCTTAAAGGTGTGATCAGGATAAGGCTCTAAGCCTTTGATGCCGTGCTCCATAACAGCCTCTATATCCGTCTTTAGCACGTGATCTGCAATATCGAGTGCTGCCGGCGTCTTGACCACCTGTTCGGTAATAAAATTCCTCTCCGGACTCTTGAACTTCGTATCGAACTCTTTTCTGGTCCTTTTTGCAAAGACCTCATCTATCTTGAGTTCTTGGATAAAAAGCGCTGCAATGTCTGCGC